>JBBQKM010000226.1:0-5396 GCA_038326915.1 Sphingomonadales bacterium | reverse complement strand
GCCGCCGATCGCATAGGCGCTGCCGCCGCCGGCAATGCGCTGGTGAAGATGATCGCGCCGCTGGCGCGCGCCACCGCCCGGCCCGGCGCCGATGCCGAACTGGGCGGCTTTGGCGGGTTTTTCGATCCGCGCGCCGCGGGTTACAGGGACCCGTTGCTGGTCGCCGCCAATGATGGCGTCGGCACCAAGCTGAAACTGGCCATCGATACCGGCAGGCACGACACCGTCGGCATCGACCTTGTCGCCATGTGCGTCAACGATCTGATCGTCCAGGGCGCCGAGCCGCTGTTCTTCCTCGACTATTTCGCCAGCGGCAAGCTCGAGCTCGACACCGCTACCGCCGTCGTCGCCGGCATTGCCGAGGGCTGCCGCATCGCCGGCTGCGCGCTGATCGGTGGTGAAACCGCCGAAATGCCGGGCATGTATGCGGCGGGCGATTATGATCTCGCCGGCTTTTCCGTCGGCGCCGTCGAACGCGGCGAGCAACTCACCGGCGACAGCGTGGCGCCCGGCGACGTGCTGATCAGTATCGCGTCGTCGGGGGCGCATTCCAACGGCTATTCGCTGATCCGCCGCATCATCGCGTTGCGCGGCCACGATCTTGCCGCCCCGGCCCCGTTTGCGCCCGAAATGTCGCTCGGCGAGGCGCTGCTGGTGCCGACGCGCATCTATGTCCGCGCGCTGCTGCCGCTGGTTCGCGCCGGCACGGTCAAGGCGCTGGCGCACATCACCGGCGGCGGTTTCCTCGAAAACATCCCGCGCGTCCTGCCCAAGGGGGCCCGCGCCATCGTCGAGGCCCCCGCCCTGCCGGCGCTGTTCGACTGGCTGCGCGCCGAAGGCGATATCGCCCCGGGCGAACTGGCGCGCACCTTCAACTGCGGCACCGGGATGGTGATGGTCGTCGCCGCGGCCGATGCCGATGCCGCGATCGCGGCGCTGGCCGGCGCCGGCGAGACCGCGGCCGTCATCGGCCGCATCGATTCGGGCGCCAAGGGCTGCGATGTCACAGGGGTCGCCGGCAGCTGGGGTTCGGCGACGGCCTGGACGGCGAGCCACGATGCCTAGGGCTCGCGTTGGCGTGCTGATTTCCGGCCGCGGATCGAACATGGCGGCGCTGTACTACGCCTCGCAAGCGCCTGATTGCCCCTATGAGATCGTGCTTGTCGCCGCCAATGACCCCGATGCGCCGGGGCTCGCACTGGCGGCAGCCGAGGGCATCCCGACCTTTGCGCGCGCCCACCAGGGGCTCAAACGCGCCGAATTCGATGCCATCATCGATGCGGAATTGACGCGTGCGGGGTGTGAATATGTGGCGCTGGCCGGCTATATGCGGCTGTTGTCGCCGGATTTCGTGGCGAAATGGCAGGGCCGGATGATCAATATCCACCCGTCGCTGCTGCCGAAGCACAAGGGCCTCCATGTTCACGAGGCGGTGCTGGCGGCGGGGGAGACGGTCAGCGGCTGTTCGGTTCATCTGGTAACGCCGGAACTCGACGATGGCCCGGTGCTGGGGCAGACGCGGGTGGCGGTGGTGCCGGGGGATACGCCCGAAACACTCGCGGCGCGCATCCTGATCGCCGAGCACCAGCTTTACCCGCGCGCGCTGGCGCAGTTGGTCAGCAGCGCGGAATCGCCACTGGCGCGCGTTCGTGCGCTGGCGCTGGCCCTGCCCGCGGCGGCCGAAAAGCTGTCGCACGGCGCCCCCGGCTTCTTTGTCGAAGGGGGCAAGTTCTTCGCCTATTTCAGCCAGGATCACCACGGCAACGGCATCACCGGGCTGCTGGTCAAGGCCAGCGGCATCGAGGAACAGGCGATGCTGATCGACCAGGACCCCGAGCTTTACTACCGCCCAGCCTATTTCGGCCCCGCGGGCTGGATCGGCATCCGGCTCGATACCGGCGACACCGACTGGCAGCATATCGAAGACTGGCTGACCCGCAGCTGGCGCGCGAGTGCCCCGAAGCGTCTCGCGGCAATGCCGTTCTAGACCCGGTCAACAGGCGGATGATGGCACGCCGCTAGGCCAGGGCCCGCCGGCGGCGCCGCAGCACCGCGCCGGTCAAGCCGAAGCCTGCGATCATCAACGCCCAACTGTCCGGCTCCGGCACATCAGCGACATAGACGCCAGCCATGCTGGTTATCCCGTCGGTCATGCCGGCGTTGATCGCCAGCCAGCCGTTGCGATAGCTGTCACGTTCGATGCCAAGCGACGAGATGGCGAGGCCGGCGGCATCAGGATCGAGCAGGCCACCGTCCATGCCGATTTCGGCAATCGTCCCGAACGTACCATCATGAACGCGATAGAGTCCGCTGTTGCCGTCCTGCTTGTCACCCCGGAACGCGGCATTCCAGCCGTCGGCAGCGATGAAGGATGCTGATCGCCAGCGGGCGAACTCGCCGTCTTCCTCACCCTCTTCGCCCGGGATCTTGCCCGAGAAGTTCCAATAGACGAAATCGCTGAAAACGCTGCCGGTTTCGGCGACAAGCCGCGTTTCAAGCGTATTCACATCGGTGATGAAGAAGCCCTGGTTGACCGCGACATTGAACGTATACATGCCATCGCCCGCGATACCGCTGCCCAACGTCAGGCCGTTGTCCTGCGAATTGCAGAAATTGGCCGTGTTGGCGTTCTCCAGCGACGCGCAACTGACGTTTACCGCCTGCGTCGGCGTGATAATGTTGCCGCTGCTGTT
Organism: Sphingomonadales bacterium; assembly: GCA_038326915.1. Lineage (GTDB taxonomy): Bacteria > Pseudomonadota > Alphaproteobacteria > Sphingomonadales > Sphingomonadaceae > Sandarakinorhabdus. The sequence continues at coordinate 2,703 of JBBQKM010000226.1, read as the reverse complement.
CTTCTGGCCCCAGGCCGCCCAATAGCCGACCTTGCTGCCGTTGAACGAAAGCGCTTCGCCGATCTGGCTCAGAAAGGCATTGCCTTTGTCGACCACGGCCTGGCCGATGGTGACGATCGTCTTGAGCACGCTGGCGGCATCGGGCGCCTTGCCCGAAAGCAGGTCAGCCATATAGAGACCGCCCTTGGTCGGCGCGTTTTCGTTGTCGACGCCAAGAAAGACCATCCGGTTGCCGGCGGCGCTGGGCGGTGCCGTCGAACCGAAGGTCGTGCCGGCAAAACCGGGAATCTCCGTCTTGGAATCGGCTACGAGCTGAACCGGCGACGTCCCGCCGTTGGCGACGACATCGCGGTAGTAGACACCGGTGCCGCCGGTGGCGCCTTCAGTCCAGTTGCCCTTGAACACGACCATATTGCCCGTTGGCGACGGCGCGCCGGGAAATTGATCGAACTTGGTTCCAGGCGTCTGGTTGGGCACTTGGAAATAGCTGAAATCAGGGTTGCTCGGGTAGATCGCGTTGGAAACATTGCCGAGGCCAGTCATTCCGGAAACAAGGTTGCCGTTCGGGTTGGTGTAGATGCCCGCCGTGCCGCCCCTGGTCGTGATCGCTTCGCCGGTAAGCGGGTCGATGCCGTTTTGGTATTCGAACGTTGGCTGGGACTGCCCCCGCGTGGCGATCACGTTGGAACGCGCATCGATCCGCGGAATGGACGGAAATTCGTTGAATGTGGCAGCCAAATTGTTCGGCGCTGGCACGAGCGAACTGCGCCCGGCGATGAGCACAACAGGGTTGCCGGGAGCCGACATGTCGCGCGTCAGAACGCCTGTTGCGGGCTCGCCCGCGCCGGCGCCGCCCTTGGTACGGGCACGGAATACGACAAGACCGTTGTTGTTCACCGACGGCTGGTTGTAACCATTGAAGTTCCGGGCATCACCCGGAAAGAGCATCGTGTTGTTGGCAACTGTCGACCACTTCAATGTCGGAATGGCCTGCGCCTGATCCGGCAGCAGCGCGCCGCTGGCGACAGCCAAACCCGACGTAACCAACAGCAACTTAACGATCATTTAAGGCACCCCTGTTCTACAATCTCCGAAAATGAACTCCCATTTAGGTTGATCTAACACAATTAAGGAAAGTTACGGATACGGGTCCGGAATGGCACCTTGCGGGCACAAAAAGCCGGGGCGGCAAAGCCCCGGCTATTGAAATGACGAGGGGCTGGGTTAGCCGACAATCTCGGTCTGGGCAAAAAAAGCAACCGATCTCGATCGTAGCTTTCTCGTCCGAATCCGAACCGTGCACCGTGTTGGCTTCGATCGATTCGGCAAGTTCCTTGCGGACGGTGCCGGCCGTCGGCATTGGCCGGGTTGGTGGCGCCCATGATGGCGCTATAGGCCAGCACGGCGTCTTCGCCTTCCAACACCTCGACCACAACCGGCCCGGAGATCATGAAGGCGATGCTGATCGACCAGGACCCCGAGCTTTACGACCGCCCGGCCTATTTCGGCCCCGCGGGCTGGATCGGCATCCGGCTCGATACCCGCGACACCGACTGGCAGCGTATCGAAGACTGGCTGACCTGCAGTTGGCGCGCGAGTGCGCCAAAGCGACTCGCGGCCATGCCATTCTAGGTCGCGAACTATTTTGCAGGCGGATCGAACTGGCTCGAGTCGAGCGGACCGAATGTGACCGATTTGACCATGACGCGATCGACAATCTTGCCATCGGGACCGGTGACGGTGAGGAGATAGGGCACAAGCACGCCACCTGACCGGCGGTAGTCGCTGGCCTCGACAGTGATCGGCGGGCCATCGCCGCGGTCGACGATGCGCCACACTTGTTTGTTGCTGCTGTCGAACCAGATTTCGAACGCGCGGCTGCCGGCGGGCGTAATCTCGATGACATCGGACTTGCGGCCGGCGTCGCCGGACCGGCGCAGATATTTGAACGCAGCTGGAAAACGCGCCGGGAAATAATAGCCGTTGTTGCTGACATAGGCGGTGAGGATGGCCTCGCTGCGGGCGCTCGCATCGGTCATCACCGCGACCCGGCCATCGGGTGCGCGCCGCCACACCGCCGCGCCGTTGAAGCCCTGGGCCATGATGGTGTCGCCGCGCTGGGTCTCGCTGCGCATGCCATAGCTGCGAAAGTTGAGCCACGTCCGATAGGGTTGGCTGTTATCGCCGCGGGTGCCCCTTTCATCGGCGGCCTGCAGCGTGTCCCAGGCGGCGCCGCCAGTGGCCATTTTCGAGGCTGCGATGATGGCTTTGGCGCTGGGCGGCGGTGCGGCGCTGGCACTTCCGGTTTCAATAAGGATTGCCGCAATCAGCCCAAGGGTGCGGTACATGTGCGTCCTCCAGTTCGGGTTCAGATCGCCGATTCCGTGCGCTTGGCCGCCGACCACAGCAGCAGCGCCGGCAGGAACAACATCTGCACAAGCAGCGCCGCGAATTCGCTCGGCAGCCTTTCGGGCGTCCAGACGACCGCCAGTTGCACGGCCACGGCAATAGTGGCGAACAACAGCGCCGCACCCCAGGCCCAGGCGAACGATCGCAGCCGGCCGCGCAGCAGCAGCCACGCCGCGCAAAGATGCGCGACGCCGAGCGCCAGGAAACACGCCGCCACAACGGGAAGCGCCGCATCGAGTGCGGCACGCGACATCGGCGGTTCGGGGGTGGCGGCTTGCTCGCTCGCGCCAAACC
>JBBQKM010000225.1:0-5408 GCA_038326915.1 Sphingomonadales bacterium | reverse complement strand
AGGTCGGCGTTATATTCACCGCGCGCATAGATCTTGACCGGCGGGATGCGGACGCCTTCCTCGAAGATGGCGCGCGCATCGATCGGCATGCTGCCCGCCACCTTGCCGCCGATATCGCTCTGGTGGCCGAACATCGCCGTCCAGGCGACGAGCCGCCCGCCGTGATAGACCGGCAGCAGCACGAGCCAGTCATTCGAATGGCTTACCGCACCCTCGCAACTGTACGGATCGCTGAGGAGGATCATGTCACCCTCCTCGATGGTGCCGTCAAAGCCACGCAGAAAGCCATCGATGAAGCTGCCGAACTGGCCGACGATCATCTGGCCGCGCGGGTTGGCGATCAACGGAAAGGCATCGCCCTGTTCGCGGATGCCCGGCGACATGGCGGTGCGGACGAGCGTCGCATCCATCTCGATCCGGGCATTGCGCAGCGCATTTTCGACAATGTCGAGCGTGACGGGATCGATCTTCACCGCGGCGAAGGGCGACGGGTTGGTCTCGATGATCTGGGCGGGCATCGTTGTTCCCCTCAGGCCGGATTGATCAGCAGATTGCCGAAATCATCGACAAGCGCGGTGTGGCCGAGATGGACGAGCGTCGTCGAATCCATCTCGGTGACGATGGCCGGGCCGGACACCACATCGCCGGCGCGCAGTTTCGACCGGTCATAGATCACCGCCGGCCGCGCCGCGCCGTCCATCCAGACTTCATGGTCGCGCAGCTTAGCGGCAATCGGATTGCCGTCACCGCGGGGGATCCGCTCCGCCTCGACATTCGCCGCCTTGCCGAGCGCCACGACGCGGATGTTGACGAGTTCCTGCGGCACGGTGAGGTTGAAGGTGAACAGCCGTTTGTGCTCGGCATCGAAGCGCGCCATCAGGTCGGCAATCCCGGCACCCGAAGTTCCTGGGGGCGCAATCGCCAGCGGCACTTCGAACGCCTGGCCGGCATAGCGCACATCGATTTCAAAGCGCAGTTCCTGGTCGGCGGCGGGCACGCCTTCGGTCTCCAGTTCCTGCGTGACCTGGCGCGCCAGATCGGCGATCACGGCGCCGACCTCGGCATCATCGGTGTGCGTCACCAGCGTGTTGAAACTGCGCTGCGCATCGACGCGCAGGCGGGTGGTGGCATCGCCATAGGCGCACAGCACGCCGGGCGACGGCGGAATGATCACCGGCCACGACCCCATCAGCGTGCCCATCGCATTGCCATGCAGCGGCCCGGCGCCGCCGAACGCCATCAGCGCGAAATCACGCGGATCATAGCCCTGGCTGATCGATACCAGCCGCAGCGCGCCGTACATCGTCTCGTTGACGATTGCGATGATCCCCGCCGCCGCCTCCATCAGCCCCAGCCCGAGCGCATCGGCAACCGTCTGCACGGCAGCGCGCGCCGCTTCACGATCGAGCTTGAAGGCGCCGCCGAGCAGGTTTTCGGGCAGATAACCAAGCACGACATTGGCATCGGTAACGGTCGGCACGACGCCGCCGCGGCCATAGGCGGCCGGTCCCGGCACTGCGCCGGCGGATTGCGGCCCGACGCGCAAAGCCTTGGTCAATTCCGGCACGGACGCGATCGAGCCGCCGCCGGCGCCCACCGTCTTCACGTCGAGCGACGACGCGCGCACCGTCAGATGGCCAACGCTGGTTTCGCGCCGCAGCCGTGCCTGGTAATCCTCGATCAGCGCGACATCGGTGCTGGTGCCGCCCATGTCGAGCGTCAGCACATTGGGATGGCCGCTGTTGCGCGCCACCCACACCGCCCCCGCGACGCCGCCGGCGGGCCCCGACATCAGCAGATTGACCGGCGCCGTGCGCGATTTTTCGGCGGACATCAGGCCACCGTCGGACCGCAACAGGCTCAGCTTGGCCGGCGTGCCCCAATTGGCCAGCTCGCGTTCCAGATTGCCGACGTAGCGCGACACGGTCGGCCGCACCGCGCTGTTGGCAACGGTCGTCAGCGTGCGTTCGTATTCCTGCATTTCGGGCAGGATATCGGCGCTGATGCTGACCGGGATGCCGGGCATTTCCTCGGCGCAGATTTCGGCGACGCGGCGTTCGTGCGCAGCATTCATGTAACTGTTGATCAGGCAGACGGTGATCGCCTCGACCTTTTCCTCGGCCAGCCGCTTGAGGTTGATCCGCAGCTGCGCCTCGTCGAGCGACCGCACCACGCTGCCATCGGCGGCCATGCGTTCCGGTGCCTCGATGGTCGCTTCCAGCGGCGCCATCGGCTCGGGCTTGGGCCAGACGATCCAGGCGGCGAGGCCACCCGGCACCAGGCTGCGCGCGATCTGCAGCACGTGGCGATAACCTTCGGTCACGATGAGCCCCACCCTGGCGATCTTGTGCTCCAGCACCGCATTGGTGGCGACGGTGGTGCCGTGGAGGAACAGTGCGAGGTCCCCCGGCGCGATGCCGGCGCGATCGCACAACTGCCGCGCCCCGGCGATCACCGCCTCCGACGGATCATGCGGCGTCGACGGCACCTTGTCGCGAAAGGTGCGCCCCGAAGCCTCGTCGATGACCAGCAGGTCGGTGAAGGTGCCGCCGACATCGACGCCAAGCCGATAGCTCAAACCCGTTTCCCCTCTACGATGAAATCGCCGGCCTTGCCGACGCGGCCGGGCAATTCGCGGCCCATGATGGTGGCGAACCAGTGGTTGGCGGCAACCGCGGCGTCGATGTCGATGCCGGTGGCGACCCCTGAGCGCCCGAACAGATAGACCAGTTCCTCGGTCCCGACATTGCCGGCCGCCCCCGGCGCGAACGGGCAGCCACCAAGGCCACCCAATGCCGAATCGAAGATCCGGCAGCCGGCCTGATAGCCGGCCCAGGCGTTGGCGGGGGCAAGGCCGCGGGTGTCGTGGAGATGCAGGCGCAGCGGGATGGCGCCGATCTTTGCGATCACCGCGCCGGCCAGATCGCCGACCTGCGCCGGCACGCCGACCCCGATGGTATCGGCCAGCGCAATCTCCTGCGCGCCGGCATCGACCATGCGCGCCGCGAGGTCGATCACCCGCTGGGGCGGGACATGGCCTTCATAGGGGCAACCGAACGCCGCCGAGATGGTGACCTGGGCAAACAGCCCGGCGGCACGCGCCTTTTTCAGCATCACGGTGTTGGCGGCGATGCCATCGGCGACGGTCTGGCCCTGGTTGATTATCCCGAAGCGATCGGTCGAAACCAGCACGCAACCGGCTTCATCAAGGCCGCGCCTGCCGCCATCACGCGACGCAATCGCCCGATCGACGCCGCGTTCGTTCAGGCACAGGCCGATGTAGCGCACGTCGGCGATATCGGGCAGCCCGGCGACCACGGCCTCCGCATCGGCCATCTGCGGCACGCGGCGCGGATTGACAAAGCTTGCCACCTCGATGCGCCACGCCCCCATCGCCACCAGCCGCGCGACCAGCGCCAGCTTGTCGGCGGTTTCGACAAGGCCCTTCTCGTTCTGCAGGCCATCCCGGGGGGACACCTCGACGATCTGGATGGGATCAGCGCTCATGCAGTTTTGTATACAAATTGCCGTACCGCCTGTATAGGGGGGCGATGCGACGAGCGGAGGCGGAATGACACGGGCGGTGAATGACCTGGGGGCCGATTATGCCGCCGCAGGGTTCGGCAACAGCCTGCAGCCAGGCGCCAGACCGGTATTGCTGCTGATCGATTTTGCGCGCGCCTATTTCGACACCGAATCGCCGCTTTACGCCGGCGTCGGGGCGGTGCGCGCCAGTGCCGCCCGCCTCCACGCCGCCGCGCGCGCCGCCGGCGTGCCCTGCGTGTTCACCCGCGTCGAATATTCGGCCGATGGCCATGAAGGCGGCGTGTTCTACAAAAAGATCGCCGCGCTTCGCTGCTTCGAACGCGGCAATCCCTTGGGTGATTTCACCCCCGAACTGGCGCCGATGCTCGGCGACGAGGTAGTGACAAAACATTACCCCAGCGCGTTCTTCGGCACGCGGCTCGCGGAGCATCTCCACGCCCGCGGCATCGATACCATCCTGCTCACCGGCCTCTCCACCTCGGGCTGCGTCCGCGCGTCGGCCGTCGATGCGCTGTGCCACGGCTTCGTGCCGCTGGTCGTCACCGATGCCGTCGGCGACCGCGAAGCGCGCGTGCACGAGGCCAATCTGTTCGACCTGGCCGCCAAGACCGCCGAGCTGATCGATGAGGCGCAGACGCTGGCGTATATGGCGCAGTTGAAGCGCTAACGCCCCACCCGTCATCCCGGCACAGGCCGATGCAGAACACCGTTTCAGGTGCATGACACCGGCGATATCGGGCTGGCCCGGGCAGCGGAAAGGCCGCATCGGACATCACGACGACGTTCCAATTAAATTGGGATGGACCTGCGACGGCGCATGTGTTGAGCAAAGGGCATGTCTGCCATGGAACACCCACGCAGTTTGTCAGCAGGCCTGACCGACCATGAACTGGACGCTCTCCGCCTGTTGGCGGCCGGGCATACGACCAAAACCATCGCAGTGCGCCTTGGCCGCTCGGAAACCGCTATCAACGAGTGTCTGCGCGCCGCGCGTCGCAAGACCGGCATCGGCAGTAGCCGGGAATTGGCGCGCCTTCTGGACGCCCAAAAAATCTGGGACAATAAAATCGATCTTCCGCCACAAATCCCCTCAGGCAACAGTGCGTTGCAGCCCGCAACTGTCGGGCGCAAAAGGAGGAAAGCTATGATCGCCATGCTTGTCGCAATGCCTGTAATCGCCGCTGGCCTGATCGTCGGGGTCGCACCTTCGATGCAGCAGACCGCAATTACCCAAACCGCAATCACCCAAGTCGCCGACGACGGCACATCAAGGCAGCTACCGCTGGTCGGAAGCTGGTCGCTGGACGTCTCGCGCATTCCGGAAACTGAGCGGCCGCAACGGGTGACCATGACGTTTCGCGTATCGAAAGATCGGAAATGGACAACGCTCGTCGAGATCGTGGCTGCTGATGGCTCCAGCCGGCATGCGGAATCGACGGCTGCTGTCGACGGTGTCCCTGTGCCCGTTGCCGGCAATATGGATTTCATCGACACGGTTGCCCTGCGGCAGCCTGCGCCGGGCACCCTGGTGATGACCTTGGGGAAAAATGGCGCGCCGATGTCGACCCGGGTCTACACCGTCGCCAAGAATCTGAAATCCATGACGGAAACCATTATTTGGGCCGGCAGTGATGTTCCAAAACTGGAAACGACCTATTTCAGTCGGATCGACTAACCGAAACCTTGGACACCGGGGCATGACGATATGCCCCGGCAGTCGCTTTCCGGCGCGGCAGCAGGTGCGCGCTGCGCCACAATGAGCAACGCAGCCGGCGCTTGGGATCGGTCGGGTCGACGGTCAACGACTGCACCATCAAAAACGGCGGCGGGGGGCCCAAGCCCCCCCCCCCGGGGGGCCGTGG
>JBBQKM010000224.1:0-5414 GCA_038326915.1 Sphingomonadales bacterium | reverse complement strand
AGAACGGGCGCTGCAACCCACGGAGACCCTGCCCATGGCACTGCCGGCCGATCGCACGCCTGTCATCATCGGCGTTGGCGACATCATCGATCGCCCCGCCGATCCGGCGCTGGCGCGTGAGCCGTTGCAGCTGATGGCCGACGCCATCCATGCCGCCGATGCCGATGCCGGTGGCAGTTGGCTGGCGCGCATCGATTCGATGGATGTCATCAACCTGGTGTCGTGGCGCTATGATCGCGTCGCGCAGCGGCTGGCGGAGCGGCTGGGCATCAATCCGGCGCGCGCCGTCTATGCGCTGGTCGGCGGCGAGACCCCGACGACCAAGATTCACGAGGCGGCGCTGCGCATCATGAACGGCAACAGCCTGGTGGCCGTCGTCACCGGCGGCGAGGCAGCGCACGCCGTGTCGAAGGCCAGGGCGGCGGGCGTCGAACTGCCGTGGACGCCGCCGGCCGCCAAGCCCGAAAACCCCATCATCGGCAGCGAGCATGTCACCGCGCTCGCCGTTCGCCACGGCATCATGTCGCCGGTGCACGTCTATCCGCTGTATGAAAATGCCACCATCGCCGAATGGGGGCTGACCCCGGCCGAGGCGCTTGCCGAAAGCGGCGTCGCCTATCAGGCGATTTCCGAAATCGCCGCGTCGAACCCGCACGCCTGGGGGCAAAAGGCGTTCACCGCCGCCGAAATCACCACGGTCAGCCCCGAAAACCGCATGATCGCCTGGCCCTATACCAAGCGGATGGTCGCCAACAACAATGTCAACCAGGCCGGTGCCGTGCTGATGACCAGCCTGGCGCTGGCCCGCGCCGCCGGGATTGCCGAGGATCGCATCATCCATGTCCATGGCGGTGCCGCCGCCGCCGAGCCGATGGATTACCTCGCCCGCGACCAGTACGACCATTCGGTGGCGCAGGATGCCGTGCTGGACCAGGCGATGCGCATCGCCGGCAACGGCTTCGATCGCGTCGAGCTCTATTCGTGCTTCCCGACCGTGCCCAAGATGGCGCGGCGCACGCTCGGGCTGGCGGCGGACATGCCGTTCAGCGTGACGGGCGGCCTCAGCTTCGCCGGGGCAGGCCTCAACTGCTACATGCTGCAATCGGCGTGCGCAATGGTGCGGTCATTGCGCGAGCGGCCGGCGGCGCAGGCGCTGCTGTATGGCCAGGGCGGCTATGTCACCAAGCATCACGCGCTGGTGATCGGCTGCGACACCGCCGATCCGGCCGGGCTGATGCTGCCCAAGGACGTGCAGGAGGCCGCCGAGGCCGCCCGCGCCGCGGTGCCGGCGCTGGCGCTCGACTATGCCGGCCCGGCGACGATCGAGACGTTCAGCCTGGTCTATGATCGCGACGGCGCGCCGTCGCACGGCAGCGTCATCGGCCGCACGCCTGCCGGCGCGCGGGTGTTCGCCCGCATCGACATGGCGGATGCGGGCTTTGTCGGGCGGCTGGTGTCGCTTGCGGCGACGCCGGTCGGGCTCGCCGGCCGGGTCACCGTTGGCGACGACGGCTTGCAGGCCTGGCACGGCTGACGGCCTATTCGCTGGTCTTGCCGTCGAATTGTTCGGTGTCGGCTTCGGCATCGGCCTTGGACAGGTGGACGACGCCGTCGCGGTGGTTGGGCGGCGAATACAGGGTGTACAGCTTTAGCGGCCCGGTCATCGCGGCGATGATGTTGTGGCGGGCGCCGGCGGGAACGAGCACGGCGAAGCCCGGCCCGATCGGCGTGCTGACACCATCGAGCACCGCCTCGCCATTGCCCGCCTCGACCCGGAAGAACTGGTCGAGCTGGTGGACCTCGGCGCCGATATCCTCGCCCGGATTGAGCGCCATCAGCACCAGCTGGCAATGCTGCGCCGTGTAGATGACCTGTCGAAAGCATTTGTTGGCGACGGCGCGTGCCTCGATATTGTCGATGAAGCCCTTCATGGCGGCCCTTTCCGGCTGTGCGCGCAGGTTGCAGATGCGGCGTCGGGAAAGTCGGATCCGGCCGCAACCGGGTCAATACGGGGTGTTCCGGGGCTAGACTCGCGCTTCGAGGATCATGTTGAACGGGCCTTCGGCGGCGCGCCGGACATGGCCGAAGCCGGCGCTGTTCAGCACTTCGGTCAGCCGCGCCTGCCCGGCCTGTGCGCCGAGCGCGGTGCCGACCTCCTGCGCCAGCGACGTCGGCACGCAGATCATCGTCGAGGCATTGTAGTAAAGCCGGCTGACCGGATTGCCGATATTGTCGGCCGGCGCGTCGGCGGCGATCGGTTCGACGATCATCCACGTCCCCCCCGGCGCGAGGATGTCGCGGACATGCGCCGCACAGCCGGTCGGATCGCCCATGTCGTGCAGGCAATCGAACACCGTGACGAGATCGAAATTGCGCTCTGCAATGGCCTTGGCAGTCATCGTTTCAAAGCGAACGCGATCGCCGAGCCCATGTTCGCGGGCGTGTTCATTGGCCTGTTCGATCGACGGGCCGTGGAAATCATAGCCGATGAAGCGGCTGTTCGGGAACGCCCGCGCCATCAGCAGGGTCGAGAAACCGACGCCGCAGCCGATATCGGCGACGCTGGCCCCGGCCTCGAGTTTCGGCACGACGCCATCGAGCGCCGGCAGCCAGGCCTGGACGATGGCGTTGACATAGCCGGGGCGGAAGAAGGCGCCGACCGCGCAGAACAGGCAGCCGCCGGTATCGCCCCAGGCGACGCCTTCACCGGTGCGAAAGCCGTGCTCGACCTTGGGCGCCACCTCGATCATCGCCGCGGCAAGGTCGAAGGCGCCGGCGAGATAGACCGGGCTGTCCTTGATGGCAAAGATCATCGCCTGTTCGGGGCTGAGGCTGAAGCGGCCGGTAGCGGCATCATGATCGATATAACCGTTGCACGCCTGCGCCATCGCCCATTCGCGGACATAGCGTTCGGCAAGATTGCCGGCGCGGGCAGCGAGTTCGGCGGCGGTCGCCGGGCCGGCGTGCAGCGCGTCGAACAGGCCCAGCCGGTAGCCGATGCGCGCCGTCGGCACGCTGTAGGCGCCGCCGAGGTCGCCTAGCATCTTGCCGACAAGCGCGTTGAGACGATCGGGGTCGATTGCGGTGGTCATGCTGTCCCTCCCAGAAACGTGCGCGACCGATTTTTCTTTGATTTTACCCCAATGGCTCGAACTGGCCAAGCGCTGCGTAGAGCAGCACGGCGGTGGCGATGGCGACGTTGAGGCTGTCGGCGGTGCCCTTCATCGGCAGTTTGACCAGCGCGTCGCAGCGCGCGGCATAGTCTGCCGGCAGGCCCGATTGTTCGTTGCCCATGAACAGGAAGGTCGGCGCAGCGAACCGGTGGGCGCGATAGTCGATGGTGTGACCAGCCAGCGCCGCGCCGACGAGCTCGCCCGGCCCGGCGCGCAGCCAGGCGAAGAAATCGGGCCCGCTGGCCTGCGCCACGGCCTTGGTGAACACCCCGCCCATCGAGGCGCGGACAGCCTCGAGGCTGAACGGATCGCAGCTCTGGTCGAGCAAGATGAGCCCGCCGGCGCCGGTCGCGTCGCAGGTCCGCAACATCGTGCCGAGGTTGCCGGGGTCCTTCAAGTTTTCGGTGACCACCCACAGCGGCGCGCTGGCGCGGTCGATGGTGGCAAGGCCGGTATCAGGGATCGCATAGGCCGCGGCGACGGCGCCGGGATTGTCCTTGCCGGTCAGGCGATGGAGCAGATCGCGCGTGCTGCGGATCGCTGTGCCACGTTCCGCCAGCGTGGCGGCGACCAGCGCTGCGGTCAGCGGGTGGCTTTCCGCATCGGCGGCAAAGATCAGCGTGCGCGGCACCCGGCCGCTGTGCAGCGCCTCGGTACAGACGCGCAGCCCCTCCGCAAGGAACAGCCCCTGTTCGCGGCGGCCCTTCTTGTCGATCAGCGCCTTCAGCGACTTGAACACCGGGTTGGCCGGGCTGGTGATATCGGTGATCATCAGAGCGCGACGATGCTGTAATGGTGCCACAGGAACACCGCGAGCGCGCCGCGATGCGGGCGCCAAGGCTCGGCGAGTTCGCGGGTGCGTTTTTCGGTCGGGCGGGCGTCGAGGCCGAGGATCTTGCCAAGCTCGATCTGCACGGCAAGGTCGCCGGCGGGGAACACATCGGCCCGGCCTTCGGCGAACAGCAGGTAGATTTCGGCCGACCAGCGCCCGATGCCCTTGACCGAGGTTAGTGCGGCAATGGCGGCCTCGTCATCGGCGGGCAGCGCTGCGAAATCGAGCCGGCCGCTGGCGACGGCTTCGGCGAGCGCGTGGACATAGGTCGCCTTTTGCCCCGACAGGCCGGCGGCGCGCAGCGTGTCGAACGGCGTCGCGGTGATGCGTTCATGGTCGTCCATGTCGCCACCGCAGGCGATTTCCAGATTGTTCCATATGCTCGCCGCCGCTTTGACGCTGACCTGCTGGCCGACGATGGCGCGCATCATCGTCGCGGCCCCGCGGTTGCGGCCACGCGGTTCGGGATAACCGGCGCTGGCGAGCGCCGCCGCCAACGCCGGTTCGACGGCGGCGATATGGTCGAGCGAGGTGCGAAGCTGGTCGGCGGTAAGGGACATCGGGCGGTTGTAGCGGGCGCGACACCGCGGCGACAGCCCCACCGCCGACCCCGGGGTATGCGCGACTGGCGGGAATCGGCTACGATAGGCGCGACATGTTCGAAGACCTGCGCCAACAGAGCTTTTTTCACGACAAGAACCGCGCCTTCTGGATCCTCCAGGGCGGCGGCTGGTTCGCCTATCTGATGCTGCGCGCGCTGTCGGGGCTGGCCAACAAGATGGGGGTCGGCTTCATCCTGCCGGCGATCATCGTTACCGCTACCGGATTTTCGCTGACCCTGCTGATGGCCGCAGCCTATCGCCGCATCATCACGATGCGCCCGGTCTATGTGTGGACGCTGTCGCCGCTGATCCTCGGCCTCGCCTCGGGGCTGTTTTCGGTGCTCGAGGTCTGGGCGCATTCGACCTTTTACCAGCCGGGGTGGAAGCCGCAGGGCATCGAGTTCCTCGGCGCGATTTTGCTCGATTTCTCGGTGCTCGGCGCCTGGACCGGGCTGTATTATGGCATCAACTATTATCTGCTGCTCGCCGAACAATCGGAGCGCATGATCAATGTCGCGCGCCAGGCCAATTCGGCGCAATTGGAGATGCTGCGCTACCAGCTCAACCCGCATTTCCTGTTCAACACGCTGAATTCGATCTCGACGCTGGTGCTGCTCAAGCAGACCGAGCGCGCCAATGCCATGCTGTCGCGGCTGGCGTCGTTCCTGCGCTACAGCCTTGTCGGCGAACGCGAAGGGCTGGCGACGGTGGCGCAGGAGGCCGAGGCGCTGAAGCTCTATCTCGATATCGAGCGGACGCGGTTCGAGGAGCGGCTGCGGACGTTGTTCGAGATCGAACCCGAGGCGA
>JBBQKM010000223.1:0-5417 GCA_038326915.1 Sphingomonadales bacterium | reverse complement strand
CACCCTCCGCACTGCCTTTGCCGCCGCCATTGTTGCGGCGCTCGGCACCGGCACCGCAGCCTTCGCCCACACCAAGCTGGTTTCGTCGACCCCGGCCGCCAATGCCTCCGTCGACAAGCCGGGCAAGATCGTCCTGGTTTTCAACGAGAAGCTGATGGCGAAGTTTGCAGGCGCCGAGCTGATAATGACTGGTATGCCCGGCATGACGGACCATCAGCCAATGAAGATGACTGGCTTCACGACGGCGCTGGGTGCCGATGGCAAGACGCTGACGCTGCTGATGAAGCGTGCGCTGCCCAGCGGCAGCTATGAGCTGAAGTGGTTTGCCGCCAGCGCCGATGCTCACCGCATGGAAGGCAGCTTTCCATTCACCGTGAAATAGCGTGCTCACGATCGCCATCAGGTTCGCACTTTACGGCAATCTGATGGTGCTGTTCGGGTGGCCGCTGTTCGCGCTGTACGGAACAAGGGACAGCATGGGCGGCCCGACAGCACGCCAAGTGCTTTCGTTCACCTTGCTCGCGGCAATGGTTTCAGTCGCGGGCATGCTTGCGATGACGGCGTCGATGTCCGGGGTTGCGATTATCGACGTCGATCGCGGCTCGATCGCGGCAATGGTGTTCGAAACCCCAATGGGGGTGGCGTGGCACGTTCGAATGGCGGCGTTGGCAGCAATCGCTGCGCTGGCCTTCCCGCGAAGGCCCATTCTTAGGGTAGCACAAGTCGCTTTGGCCGCCGTGGCGTTGGCGTCGCTGGTCTGGACGGGGCATGGCGCCGCTGGCGAGGCGACGAAGGGGTTGGTTCAACTCGTCGCCGACATTGTCCACCTTCTTGCCGCGGGGGCTTGGATCGGCGCGCTTGTAGCGCTGGGCTTGATGGTTGCGCGCAATGCCTCGAGGCTGACATCGGCCGACTTCATTTCAATGCATGGCGCGCTTGACGGCTTTTCGAAAGCCGGGACGATTTTCGTCGCGCTGCTGATTATCACCGGTTCGGTCAACACCTGGATCCTCGTGGGTCCGGCGGGCATCGGTCTAATCGGCAGTGACCAGTACGTCCAGTTGCTTGCACTCAAACTGGCGCTATTTGCGGTCATGTTGGGGCTGGCGGCGACAAATCGCTTCAGGCTTACCCCAGCGCTCTCACGCGATCTGGACGCTGGAGTTGTGCCGCTGGAAGCGCTTCGGGCGCTGCGCCGCTCGATCGCTATCGAAGCCGGACTTGCTGCTTCGGTGCTGGCAATCGTCGCCTGGCTCGGAACGCTCGTGCCGCCAGCATCGTTGTAGACAGTGTGCCTGACCCGTTTTGGTCTGAGGGCTGATCGCACCGCTTGCGTATCACCTGTTAGCAGACACACGGAAAGGTGCTCTCATGCATAAATATCTGACGCTCGCAGCCTTACTCGTCGCGATGCCTGTTGCTGCCCAAACGCCCCCGCCCGTTGATCACAGCAAGATGCAGGGCATGAACCACGACAACATGGCCGGCATGAAGCATGACGCGCCGGCCAAGCCGGGAGAACCCATGCCGCCGATGGACCATGGCAAGATGCAGGGCATGGACCACGGCAAGATGGGTGCCATGGATCATTCCAAGATGGGCGGAATGGGCGAGATGATGAAGAATACGCCCGCCAACCCCTACGCCGAGGTCGGCATGGCGATGCACCATAAGATGATGGTCGTTGGCACCGACGCGTCGGAAACCTGGATCCGCCAGATGATCGAACACCATCGCGGCGCGATCGCCATGTCCAAGATCGCGGTAACCCAAGCGGCCGACAAGGAAGTCCGCGCCATGGCGCAGAAGATCGTCACGATGCAGGAAAAGGAAGTCGCGAGCCTCCAGTCGTGGCTAAAGCGGAACGGCAAGGAAGCGCAGTAATGGCCATGGCACATCGGGCTCGTAGACACGGGCCCGATGCCGCCGCAGCCGGCCGCTTGGTGACGGAGGCGCTTGCAAGCCCGACGCGAGCATCGGCCAGCTTACCCGACGTTCCCGGCGAGTTCCTCGATGATCGGACAGGCCGGCCGATCGTCGCCGCTGCATGTGGCAACAAGGTGCTCGAGCGAACGCCGCATCGCATGCAAAGCCCTTTCGCGCTCTCGCAGGTCGGCAATTCTGGCCGTCGCCAGTGCTTTGACGTCAGCGCTTGCACGTGTCTGGTCGCTCCAGAGCGCCAGCAGCTCGCCGATCTCGTAGATCGGAAAGCCAAGGTCGCGGGCCCGCGCGATGAACCGCAATCGATGCACGTCATTGGTCGAGTAATCCCGGTACTGCGCGTCCGTTCGCAGCGCCTTCGGCGTCAGCCCGATCTTTTCATAATGGCGCACCATCCGCGGGCTGAGACACGCCGCGGCCGCTGCCTCGCCGATGTTCATCACATACCTCTTGACCTTGACACAATGTCAACCCCGAGATTGCGCCGCGACGCTTGAATTACAAGGACGCAGGCCATGGCCGATCACCAGCACACGCACTCCATCGAACCCGATGCTGCGGCCCATACAGGCAGCGGCAGCGACAATGGGAATGCCCCCGGAGCAACCGTGAAAGACCCGGTGTGTGGTATGTCTGTCGACCCGCATACTGCTGCTCATCGCGCCGACCATGACGGCCATCCCTATTATTTCTGCTCGGCCGGATGCCGCACGAAGTTCGTCGCCGACCCGGCCAAATATCTGACTCCCGCCGAACTGCAGTCGCACGAGCCGGTGCCTGAAGGCACAATCTACACCTGCCCGATGCACCCCCAAATCCGGCAAGTCGGGCCGGGTGCATGTCCAATTTGCGGCATGGCACTCGAGCCGGCAGTAATTACCGCCGAGACGCCGCCAAATCCGGAGCTGGCAGATTTCACCCGCCGCTTCTGGATCGGTATCGCGCTGACGATCCCGGTGTTCGTCCTCGAGATGGGCGGCCATCTTTTCGACATCGGCCATCTCATCGCGCCGCAGATTTCGACCTGGATCCAGTTGCTGCTCGCAACACCCGTGATCCTATGGGCTGGCTGGCCATTCTTCGAGCGCGGTTGGCGGTCCATCGTCAACCGCAGCCTCAACATGTTCACGCTGGTTGCGATGGGGACCGGCGTCGCGTGGGGCTATAGCGTCGTTGCCACGGTTGCGCCCGATGTGTTCCCGCCGGCCTTCCGCCGCATGGATGGCGCGGTCTCGGTCTATTTTGAAGCCGCCGCCGTCATCGTGGTGCTCGTCCTTGTTGGGCAATTGCTTGAGCTGCGCGCTCGTGAGGCCACCGGCGGCGCCATTCGCGCCCTGCTCGACCTCGCGCCAAAGACCGCTCGGCGGCTGAAGCCAGATGGCAGTGACGAAGAAGTGTCGCTCGATCTGGTCGGCGCCGGTGACGCGCTGCGGGTCCGCCCCGGTGAAGCCGTGCCGGTCGACGGCACGGTCACTGACGGACACTCGACGATCGATGAATCGATGGTCACCGGCGAATCGATGCCCGTGACCAAGAGCGTCGGCGATACCGTCATTGCCGGCACCATCAACCAGACCGGCGCCGTCGCCATGCGCGCCGACAAGGTCGGCAGCGACACGATGCTGGCGCGGATCGTCCAGATGGTTGCCGATGCCCAGCGCAGCCGCGCGCCAATCCAACGGCTTGCTGACCAGGTCGCCGGTTGGTTCGTGCCGGCCGTGATCGCGGTTGCTGTGCTGGCCTTCATCGTGTGGGCGACTTTTGGTCCCGAGCCGCGCTTGACCTTTGGCTTCGTTGCCGCCGTCACCGTGCTCATCATCGCTTGCCCCTGTGCGCTCGGACTCGCCACGCCGATGTCGATCATGGTTGGCGTTGGCCGCGGTGCGACAGCCGGCGTCCTCGTCAAGAATGCCGAAGCCCTCGAACGAATGGAGAAGGTCGACACGTTGCTGGTCGACAAGACCGGCACACTCACCGAAGGCAAACCCAAGGTCGTCGCCATCGAGCCGTTCAGCGGCATCACCGAAGCGGAGCTGCTGCGCTTTGCGGCCGCTGTTGAGCGGCCCAGTCAGCACCCGCTTGCGGCTGCGATCGTCTCTGAAGCTGCCGCCCGCGAACTTGCAGTCGAAACTGCAACCGAGTTCGATGCGCCGACCGGCAAGGGTGTCATCGGCACGGTCGCTGGCCGCCGTGTCGCCATTGGCAACCCCGCGTATCTTTCCGAACTCGGTGTCGATACGACCGCCCTGAGCGAAGCCGCCGACCGCCATCGCCGTGAAGGTGCGACCGCCATCCTCGTCACCGTCGATGGCAAAGCCGCCGGCGTCATTGCCATTGCCGATCCTGTGAAACAGTCCACGCCCAGTGCCCTGGCAGCGCTCAAGGCCCAAGGCATCCGCGTCATCATGGTAACCGGCGACAATCGCGTTACCGCCGAAGCCGTGGCGCGGCGCCTTGGGCTCGATGAGGTCGAGGCCGACGTGCTGCCCGATGCCAAGAGCGCGGTGGTTGCTCGGCTTAAGGCCGAAGGCCACGTCGTGGCCATGGCAGGCGACGGCGTCAACGACGCGCCTGCGCTCGCTGCCGCAGATGTCGGCATTGCAATGGGCACCGGCACTGATGTTGCAATCGAAAGTGCCGGGGTGACCCTGGTCAAGGGCGACCTCAATGGCATCGTTCGCGCACGCCGTCTCAGCCATGCCACGATGGCCAACATCCGGCAGAATCTGTTCCTTGCCTTTGTCTACAATGCCGTTGGCGTCCCGATTGCGGCCGGCGTGCTTTACCCTTGGTTTGGCCTGTTGCTCTCGCCGGCGATCGCTGCCGCGGCGATGGCGTTGTCGTCAATATCGGTCGTTGGCAACGCGCTGCGCCTCAGAAGTGCCGAACTTTGAAGACGCTGGTCGACCATCCCGCGTTCAACATCGCGCTCTTTGCGCTATTGTTGAGCCTGCCGTGGGAGTTCGGTCAGATGTGGCTGTACGCCGGCGCCTCCGAGATGTCGCATCTCCAGGGCATTCAAATCTGCATGGCGGCGACGGTCGGTGATGCCGTCATAATGCTGATCGCCTTTGGGGTGGTCGCGACTGTGGCACGGTCGCAAGACTGGGTTCGCGCGCCAAACCCTTCACAATCCGCCGGCTTCGTTCTGATTGGTCTGGTGGTGACAATTGCGATCGAAATCATCGCGACCCGGGCTGATGGCCTTTTGAGCTGGCGGTATGCTCCGGCCATGCCGGTCACCCCGTTGCTCGGCGTTGGGTTGGCGCCGTTGCTGATGTGGCTGGTGGTGCCGCTACTGGTTCTCTTGTTGGTCCGCCGCCAGATCGGACCTGATGACGAAGGTGGCTCCGAGAGGTGGCTCGGCTAATCTGCACAGGGCGCAAAGTGGAGTTTCTGCCTGAAGGCGGCCAGGATGGCTGCCGAACAGGAGAACAGATGACGAAGCGAATGAGGTGGCTCCGTTTGTTCGTACA
>JBBQKM010000222.1:0-5429 GCA_038326915.1 Sphingomonadales bacterium | reverse complement strand
GATGAGTGACGACAACAAACCAAAGCTCGGCATGCGAGCCCCCCTCGGCCTGAACAAGGCCGTCGAAGTGGGCAAGGTGAAACAGAGCTTCAGCCATGGCCGCACCAAGCAGGTGGTCGTGGAAGTGAAGCGTGCGCGCGTGCTGCATCGCCCGGGCGACCCCGCGCCGGTCGAAACGCCGCCGCCGGCCCCGGTGGTTGCAGCGCCCGCGCCGGCCCCGGTGGCGCCGCCCGTCGCGGCCCCCGTCGCCCGCGCCCCCGAACCCCAGCCGGCGCCGCCCGTGGCTGCCGCGCCGGTCGCCGCCCCGCCCGCCGAGGTTACGCCTGCCGCGCCGGCGCGTCCCGTGCCGCCACCGGTGATGTTCCGCCCGGTCGAACGCCAGCCGGCGCCGCAGCCCAAGACGCCCGAGCCGGCACCGGTTGCAGCACCTGTCGAAGCCAAGGTCGAAACGCCTGCCGCACCGCCGGCACCGGCACCCGCCGCTGCGCGCCCGGCCGCCAAGCCGCCGGTGCGCCCGCCGGCCCAGGACCAGCGCCGCCCCGCCGCCACCGACCTGATGACCCGGCAGGAGCGCCAGGCGCTGCTGTTGCGCCAGGCCGAGGAAGATCGCCTGCGGTCGTCGGAGGAAGCCCGCATCCGCGAGGAAGCGGCGCGCGCCGAAGCCGCCGAAGCCGAACGCCTGCGCCTTGAGGAAAAGCGCCTGCGCGAGGAAGAAATCGCCACGCGCCCCGATCCGGTTGCCTCCGACACGCCGCAGACGCTTGTCGAACTCGACGAGGAAGAAGAGCGCCTGCGCGTTCGCGCGCTGCCGGGCCGCAAGCCCGATCTCGCTGCCAAGCCGGCGCGGCTGCGGCTGGGCGACGATCGCCGTCAGTCGGGCAAGCTGACTGTTACCAAGGCGCTCGATTCGGACGACAGTGTTCGTACCCGCAGCCTCGCGGCGCTGCGCCGTTCGCGCGAAAAGGAACGTGGCCGGCTGGGCTCGCAGGCCAAGCAGGTCCGCGATGTCACCGTCCCCGATCGCATCACCGTCGCCGAACTGGCGCATCGCATGGCCGAACGCACGTCGAACGTCGTCCGCCTGCTCGCCCGCATGGGCGTGCCGTCGGCGGCCGTCGATGAAATCGACCAGGATACCGCCGAACTGGTGCTGACCGAATTCGGTCACAACATCGTCCGCGTTTCCGAATCCGATGTCGAAATCGGCATGGTCGGCGATGCCGATGTCGATGATCACCTGCTGCCGCGACCGCCGGTGGTCACCATTATGGGCCATGTCGACCACGGCAAGACGTCGCTGCTCGACGCGCTGCGCGGGACGAACGTGGTCAAGGGCGAGGCCGGCGGCATCACCCAGCACATCGGTGCCTATCAGATCACCACCAAGTCGAAGGACAAGATCACCTTCCTCGACACCCCGGGCCATGAAGCCTTCACCCAGATGCGCGCCCGCGGCGCCAGCGTCACCGACATCGTCATCCTTGTGGTGGCGTGGGACGATGGCATCATGCCGCAGACGATCGAGGCCATCCAGCACACCAAGGCTGCCGGCGTGCCGATGATCGTTGCCATCAACAAGATGGACAAGGCCGGCGCCAATGCCGAAAAGATTCGCCAGGCGCTGCTGCAATATGACGTGCAGGTCGAATCGATGGGCGGCGACGTCCAGGATGTCGAAGTCTCGGCGACGCAGAAGACCGGGCTCGACGAGCTGATCGAAAAGATCCTGCTGCAGGCCGAAATCCTCGAGCTGAAGGCCAACCCTGATCGCGCCGCCGAAGGCAGCGTCATCGAGGCACGGCTCGACAAGGGCAAGGGCGCGCTCGCGACGGTGCTCGTCCGCCGCGGTACGCTGAAGCGCGGCGACATCTTCGTGATGGGCCAGGAATGGGGCAAGGTCCGCGCGCTGGTCGATGACAAGGGCGCCCAGGTGAAGGAGGCCACGCCTTCGATGCCTGTCGAGGTGCTCGGGCTAACGGGCGTTCCGGCTGCCGGTGACCCGGTCACCGTCGTCGAGAGCGAAGCCCGCGCCCGCGAGGTCGCTGATTATCGCGCCGGCCTCGCCAATGCCAAGCGCATCGAACAGGAACCGGCTAATCTCGAGACGATGTTCTCGGTGCTGCGCCAGGCCAAGGCGCAGGTCTATCCGCTGGTCATCAAGGCGGATACGCAAGGGTCGGCCGAAGCCATCGCCGGGGCGGTCAACAAGATCTCGACCGATCTCATCAAGGCCAAGGTGCTTGCCGCCGGTGTCGGTGGCATCACCGAATCCGACGTCACGCTGGCCAAGGCGAGCGGTGCGCCGATCATCGGCTTCAACGTCCGGGCCAATGCCAAGGCGCGCGAAATCGCCCAGCGCGATGGCGTCGCGCTGAAATATTACGACGTCATCTACGACCTGATCGACGAAGTGAAGGCGGCGATGGCCGGCCAGCTGGGCCCGGAGGCGCTCGAAACGGTCGTCGGTCGCGCCCAGGTGCTCGAAGTCTTCCAGGCTGGCAAGACCGGCAAGGCAGCGGGTATCCGCGTCACCGAAGGCTTTATCAAGAAAGCCCTGCGTGCCCGCGTCATGCGCGACGACGTCATCATCTACACCGGCGTCATCGCCTCGCTGCGGCGGTTCAAGGACGATGTTGCCGAGGTCAAGATGGGGCTCGAATGCGGTATCACGCTGGAAGCGTCTTCGGACGTCAAGGCGGGTGACGTCATCGAGACCTATGAAGTCGAGATGCGCGACCGGACGCTGTAATCTTCCCCCCTCCCTTTCAAGGGAGGGGTCGGGGGTGGGTGTCGTCACGGACCCACTCACCCACCCCCAGCCCCACCCATGAAAGGGAGGGGAGCGCGTTTGGCCTTTTGATTGTCAGAGTACCCCCATGCCGCGTGCCACCCCCCATTCCCAAGGCCGCTCGATCCGCTTGCAGCGCATCGGCGAGCAGGTGCGCCATGCGCTGGCGGAGGTCATCGGCCGCGGCGAATTGCGCGACGAACTGCTGCAGCGCACGATCGTTTCGGTCAGCGAGGTGCGCGTCACCGCCGATCTGCGCCATGCGACGGTGTTCATCAAGGCGCTCGGCGGCGGCGACGACCAGGCCGTCGTCAAGGCGCTGGCCAGCCACGCCCGCTATCTGCGCGGCGAAGTCGCCCGCCAGATGGTGACCAAATACACCCCCGACCTGCGTTTCCGCGCCGATGAAAGCTTCGATGCCGGGGCGCGTATCGACGCCATTTTGCGCAAGCCGTCGATCGCCCGCGACCTCGAACCCGAGAACAAGCCGCGCCGCCTGTCGGATATCCGCGACGAGGAAGCAGCCGATCTTGGCGACGACGACTGATCTTTATGTGCCGCTCGCCGATGGCGAGTTGCGGCTGGAACCGCTAGCCAAATCGCATCGCGAGGCGCTGCGGATCGCCGCCGCTGCCGATGCCGACATCTGGCATATCTATGCCTATTCGATGGCCGGCGACCATTTCGACCCGTCGTTCGACCGGATGCTCAGCGGCCCGCGCCACGCCTATGCGATCTTCGACGCCGGAACGCTGGTCGGCTGCACCAGCTGGTACGACCATGATGCGGCCAACCGCTGCGTCGCCATCGGCGGCACCTATCTCGACCCGGCAGTGCGCGGCAGCGGGTTCAACCTGCGGCTGAAACGGCTGATGATCGGCCATGCCCGTGCCTGCAGCATTGTCCGCATCGTCTTCGATATCGATGCCCGCAACACGCGCTCGCAGGCGGCCGTGCGCAAGCTCGGCGCGAAACTCGACGGCATCATGCGCAGCAACAAGATCACCTGGACCGGCCATGTCCGCGACACCTGCGTCTTCTCGCTGCTCCCCGGTGAGGAATCCGACCTGCTGCGCGGGACCGGATCAGGGCCGCCCGCGTGACTTCGGTCGGCATTCAATGGTAGACGGCACCATGCGGCGCAGCGAAACCACGACACGTCTGAGGGCCAATGCCGAGCGGTTGCGCGCCGCCGGCGTGGCTGCACTGTATCTGTTCGGATCGACGGCACGCGACGATGCCGGTCCCGACAGCGACGTCGATCTGTTCTTCGATCCCGCCGACCCGCGGTTCAACCTGTTCGACGTCATGGCGGTGCGCGATGCCGTCGAGGCGATGCTCGGCTGCAAGGTCGATGTCATGACGCGCAGTTCGCTGCACCCCTATCTGCGCCCGCGCATCGAGGCCGAAGCCTTGCTGGTATTCTGATGGCAAAGCGCGCGCAGCGCCTGCGACTTCTCGACATCGCAAACCAGATGGCGGCCATCGAAACGGCACTGGTCGGGCTGACGCTGGAAGCCTTCCGTGGCGATTGGCTGCGGCGCAGCGCGGTCGAGCGTGGTTTCGAGGTCATTTCGGAGGCCAGTCGCCATCTCGACGAGAGCCTGACGGCGCGTCATCCTGACGTGCCGTGGCGCCGTGTGGCCGATATCGGCAACTGGCTGCGCCATGCCTATGAACAGGTCGATCCGGCATTGATCTGGTTTATCGTCGTCGACGAGTTTCCGATCCTTGCGGCGGCGATCGCAGCGATGCTTGCCGAAACGCCGGAGGACTGATGACCAACGGCTGGATCATCCTCGACAAGCCGCTGGGCCTGTCGAGCGCCCAGGGCGTTGCGGCGGTAAAGCGCATCCTGCGCGGGGCGGGCATCCGGCCCGATCGCATCGGCCATGGCGGTACGCTCGATCCGCTCGCCACCGGTGTGCTGCCGATCGCCATCGGCGAGGCGACGAAACTTGCCGGGCGCATGCTCGATGCCACCAAGGGCTATGATTTCACCGTACAATGGGGGACGGCGACGGCGACCGAGGATGCCGAGGGGGCGGTTATCGCGACCTCCGACGCGCGGCCGACGGACAGCGCCATCGCTGCAATCCTGCCCCGCTTCACCGGGCCGATCGACCAGGTGCCGCCGGCCTATTCGGCGCTGAAGGTCGATGGCCAGCGTGCCTATGCGCTGGCCCGCGCCGGCGCGATTGTCGAGCTGGCGACGCGCCATGTCACCATCCACGGCCTTGAACTGCGCGACACCACCCCCGACAGCGCGAGCCTTTCCGCCGCCGTCAGCAAGGGCACCTATATCCGCAGCCTGGCGCGCGACATCGCGGTGGCGCTCGGCACCGTCGGTCATGTCACCATGCTGCGCCGCACCCGGGCGGGGCCGTTCCGTATCGAACAGGCAATAACACTGGACAAATTCGAGCAATGCGTGCAGGAGCGCGCGCTTGAACAGGTTCTCCTGCCACTGATGGCGGGGCTGGACGACATCCCGGCTCTCGCGATCGATCCCGAACAGGCGGCGGCACTCCGACAGGGGCGCAGGCTTTTCGGGCACCCTGCCACACCCGGCACCTATCTCGCCTGCCTCGGCCCTGTTCCCGTGGCGCTGGTGGAGATCGACCCAGAAGCGGTCCGGGTA
>JBBQKM010000221.1:0-5455 GCA_038326915.1 Sphingomonadales bacterium | reverse complement strand
CCCCTCCCGCAAGCGGGAGGGGAGTTAAAAAGCGTCTGCCGGCAGCGCCATCATCGCCTCGCTGCCGGCTTCCAGCTTGGCACGCAGCGCCGCCGCATCCGGGAAATAGCGTTCGGCATAATAGCGCGCCGTGACAATCTTGGCAGTGTAGAAATCGGGATCAGCGGTGCCGGCATCAAGGGCAGCGTGCGCGGCCCGCGCCCTCAACAGCCACATGTGACCCAGTGCCACCAACCCCATCAGGTGCAGATAGGCGGTAGCGCCGGCGCCGGCATTGTCCGGCTTGGCCATGCCATGCTGCAGCAGCCACAAAGTCGCGCCCTGCAGGTCGCCGAGCGCCTTTGACAGCGGCGTCGCGATCACCGCCAGCCGGTCGTCGTCGGCCGCGTCCTTCAGCGCCTCGCCGACCAGCGCGAGATAGGCCTGGGTGCCGCGGCCGCCGTTCTGGCCGAGCTTGCGGCCGACCAGGTCCATCGCCTGGATGCCGTTGGTGCCTTCATAGATCTGGGCGATGCGGGCATCGCGGACGAACTGTTCCATGCCCCATTCACGAATATAGCCATGGCCGCCGTAAACCTGCTGGCTTTCGGTGGCGATGCGATAGCCAAGATCGGTGCAATAGCCCTTGATGACCGGGGTGAGCAGCGAAATCAGGTCGTCGGCAAGCTGGCGTTCCTCGGGGGTTGCCGCCTTTTTCGACAGGTCGACCTGCAGCGCCCCCCACAGGATCAGCGCGCGGGCGCCTTCGTTGAAGGCGCGGCCATCCATCAACATGCGCCGCACATCGGGGTGGACGATGATCGGATCGGCCTTGGCCGCCGGGTCGGCCGGGCCGGTGAGCGCACGGCCCTGGATACGATCGCGGGCATAGGTGACGGCGTTCTGATAGGCGACCTCGCCCATCGCCAGCCCCTGCACGCCGACGCCCAGCCGCGCCGCGTTCATCATGATGAACATGGCGCGCAAGCCCTTGTTTTCCTCGCCGATCAGATAGCCGGTGGCGCCGTCGTAATTCATCACGCAGGTGGCGTTGGCGTGGATGCCCATCTTGTGCTCGATCGAGCCGCATTTGACCGCGTTGCGCGCGCCCAGCGAGCCATCCGCGTTGACGAGGAACTTGGGCACGATGAACAGGCTGATGCCCTTCACGCTATCGGGCGCGCCGGTGGTTTTCGCCAGCACCAGATGGATGATGTTGTCGGACAGGTCGTGCTCGCCAGCCGAAATGAAGATCTTGGTGCCGGTGATGGCATGGGTGCCATCGGCCTGCGGCTCGGCGCGGGTGCGGATCAGGCCGAGATCGGTGCCGCAATGCGGCTCAGTCAGGTTCATCGTGCCGGTCCAATGGCCCTTGACCATGTTGGGCAGATACTTCGTCTTCTGCTCGTGGCTGCCGACCGCCTCGATCGCCGCCTGCGCGCCTTCGTTGAGCCCGGGGTACATCCCGAACGCCATGTTGGCGCTCGACATATATTCGCTGAACGCGGTGCCGACGACATAGGGCAGGCCCTGGCCGCCCCATTCGGTATCGGCCATCAGCGTGCCCCAGCCGGCCTCGACGAACTGGTCATACGCCGATTTGAAGCCCGCCGGCGTCGCCACGCTGCCATCATCGGCGCGGGTGCAGCCCTCGATATCGCCACTGAGGTTGATCGGCGCGATGACATTTTCGCAGAACTTGCCGCCTTCCTCGAGGATCGCCTTGACGACATCGGGGGTCGCATCGGCAAAGCCCGGCAGATTCGAATATTTGTCGAGGCCGACAATGGCATCGAGGACGAACTGGGTGTCCTTCACCGGGGCGCGATAGGCGGGCATGTCGGGTGTCCTGTAACTCGGGCGATGCTATTGGTTCGCCGCTTTGGGCGCGACGGTTTCAACGATCGCGCAAAAGGCCTGCAATTCCTCGATCGTCGCATCGATATCGGCGCGCTGTTCGGCCAGCGCCGCGATCCGCGCCCGGCATTTGTCGAGCGTGACGCGGCGCTGCATCTCGCGGCCGTCGCCAAGATCGTAAAGGTCGATCATCTCGCGGATTTCGGCAAGGCTGAAGCCGACATTCTTGGCGCGCAGGATCCACGCCAGCCGGGCGCGATCGCGGCGCGAATAGACCCGGTTCTGGCCCTGCCGCTCGGGTGCGATCAGCCCCTGATCCTCGTAGAAACGGATCGCCCGCGGCGTCACGTTGAAGGCCAGCGACAGTTCGGTAATGGTGAAGGATTCGGAACCGCACGGCGGCGGCGGCACCGCCACGGTGGCAAAGCTGTGCGACGAGTCCGACATGCACAAACGTCTAGTTGACGTTAACGTAAGGGTCAAGCTGCGAGGGCACGCATCGCCCGGTTGTGGTGGACGAAACGCCCCGGCGCCGACGCCCGGCAAAGCGCGACGATCGCGGCCGCGACATCGGCAGCGGCAATGCCGCCATATTTGTCGAGACCGCCGACGAGCAGCGGGTTCAGCCATGGCGCCATAGCCTGCATGAACGCCTCCACCGGACGGCGATCTGCGCGTGGGCCAAGGATCAGGCCGGGCTGGATGATGTCGAGCCGGGCAAAGCCGAGCCCGCCGACGGTCTGTTCGATCTCGCCCTTCACCCGCGAGTAGAAAACGCTCGATTTCGCATCGGCGCCGACCGCCGTTACCATGATGAAATGCGTCACCCTGGCGGCCTGCGCGCCCTCGGCAAACGCCAGCACCGCATCGAAATCCACCGCGCGGAACGCCGCCTGGCTGCCGGCAATGCGGATGGTGGTGCCAAGCGCGCAGACCGCGACCGTGGCGGCGGGCAGCGGCGGCAAGGCTGCAAAATCGCCGACGATCTCCCGCGCCCGCCCCGTCGGCCGGCGCCCGACCGGCACTGCATCGGGCAGCAGCGCCAGCACCCGCGACCCGACAAGGCCGGTGGCGCCGGCGAGCAGAATTGTCACCGCGTCTGGCCGCCGTCGACCGGCACCACCGCCCCTGTCACAAAGCTCGCCAGCGGTGACAGCAGGAACGCCGCCATCGATCCGATTTCCTGCGGGGTGCCATAGCGGCGCAGCGGCACTTCGCGCTTGATCCAGCGTGCCCAGTCGGCGGCCTTGTCGCCGGTCGAGTGCTTTTCCCAGTCGCCGCCCGGAAAGATGATGTTGCCCGGCGCGATGACGTTGACGCGGATGTTGTGGCGCCCCGAAACACGCGCCAGTTCCTTGGCCAGATGGTTCATCGCCGCCTTCGACGTGCCATAGGTCAGCGGCGTGCCGAGCGCGCCCAGCCCGGCGATCGAGCTGATCATCAGCACCGCGCCCTGCCCCCGCGGCGTCATCACCCGCAGCGCGGCGCGCGCCAGTTTATAGGCCGAATCGAGGTTCTGCGAGACGCCGGCATCCCAGGTTTCGTCATCGATATCGAACCCCGGCGGGCACGGATGCAGGCCGACATTGGCAACCGCGCCCCAGATCGGGCCGAGCGCCGCCTCCGCCCCGGCAATCGCCGCGTCGATGGTGGCGGTATCGCGCATGTCGCCGGCGACGCTCCACAACCGGTCGGCGCCGTGGATCGCCGCCAGCCGCGCATGTTCGGCCGCCAGCGCCTCGCCGCCGCGCGCCGCCATCGCGACCTTGGCCCCTTCGGCGAGCAGCGCCTCGACAATGCCGAGCCCGATGCCGCGGCTGCCGCCAGCGACAAAGACGACACGGCCGGCTAGGTTCAGGTCCATCGCAATTTCCTTAAATGTCGCCCAAAATCAGTCGCGAACCAGCCCCGCTGCCGTCACCCTGCGATAAAAGCACGACCGTTCCCCGGTATGGCACGCCGGGCCTGCGGGTTCGACCTTCATCAAGATCGCGTCCTGGTCGCAATCGATGCGCATTTCGACGACACGCTGCGTGGCGCCCGATGTCGCACCCTTGTGCCACAGCTCCTGGCGGCTGCGGCTCCAGTAATGTGCCTCCCCGGTCGCCAGCGTCGCCGCCAGCGCATCGGCGTTCATGTGCGCGACCATCAGCACCTCGCCCGATGCCGCATCGGTGGCGACGGCGGTGATCAGGCCATGCGCATCCCAGCGGGGATCGAGGTGCAGCCCTTCGTCGCGCGCATGGCTCATATGACAATCCTGCGTCGGTTTCGGGGGCGACAACGCCCCCTCCAGCCCCTATATGCCGCCCAAGCGCGGCGCTGACGAGGCTCCTTATCCAATGCCAGACATGCTGACCACCGGCCCGTGGGAGGACGATCACCTGCATGAAGAATGCGGCGTGTTCGGCGTCTATGGTGCCGACGGCGCCGCCGCACTGGCCGCCCTCGGCCTCCATGCCCTCCAGCATCGCGGCCAGGAAGCCGCCGGCATCACCACCTTCGACGGCAAGGATTTCCACACCCATCGCGCCATGGGCCATGTGGCCGGCAATTTCGACAGCGACGAGGTCATCCGCAAGCTGAAGGGCGACATCGCCATCGGCCACAACCGCTATTCGACGACCGGCGAAACCGCGCTGCGCAACGTCCAGCCGCTGTTCGCGGAACTGTCGTCCGGGGGTTTCGCGGTCTGCCACAACGGCAATATCTCCAACGCCATGACCCTGCGCCGCGACCTCGTCCGCCGCGGCTCGATCTTCCAGTCGACGAGCGATACCGAGGTCATCATCCACCTCGTCGCCACCTCGGCCTATCGCACCCTGCTCGATCGCTTCATCGACGCTCTGAAACGCGTCGAGGGCGCCTATAGCCTGATCTGCCTGACCTCCGAAGGCATGCTCGCCTGCCGCGATCCCCTGGGCGTGCGGCCGCTGGTGCTCGGGCGACTGGGCGACACCTATATCCTCGCCAGCGAAACCGTCGCGCTCGATGTCGTCGGCGCGACGTTCCTGCGCGCTGTCGAGCCCGGCGAGCTGATCATCATTTCGCCGCGCGGATTGCGATCCTTGCGGCCCTTTGCCGAACAGCGACCGCGCCCGTGCATCTTCGAGCATGTCTATTTCAGCCGGCCCGATTCGGTTGTCGACGGATCGAGCGTCTATCAGGTGCGCAAGGCGATCGGCGCCGAACTGGCGCGCGAAAGTCCGGTCGAGGCCGACATGGTCGTGCCGGTACCCGACAGCGGCACCCCGGCGGCGATCGGCTATGCCCAGGAAAGCGGCATTCCGTTCGAGCTCGGCATCATCCGCAGCCATTATGTCGGCCGCACCTTCATCCAGCCCGGCGACCAGATCCGCAACCTTGGCGTCAAGCTCAAGCACAACGCCAACCGCGCCATGATCCAGGGCAAGAAGATCGTGCTGATCGACGATTCGATCGTGCGCGGCACCACATCGCTCAAGATCGTCCAGATGCTCCGCGATGCTGGCGCCGAGGAGGTGCACATGCGCATCGCCAGCCCGCCGACCCGCCACAGCTGCTACTATGGCGTCGACACGCCCGAACGGTCCAAGCTGCTCGCCGCCCAAA
Organism: Sphingomonadales bacterium; assembly: GCA_038326915.1. GTDB lineage: Bacteria > Pseudomonadota > Alphaproteobacteria > Sphingomonadales > Sphingomonadaceae > Sandarakinorhabdus. The sequence goes on along the minus strand of JBBQKM010000221.1, from coordinate 28 downwards.
TGGATGTCGCCCGCATGGCCGATTATAT
>JBBQKM010000220.1:0-5474 GCA_038326915.1 Sphingomonadales bacterium | reverse complement strand
TGACCATGCGCTGCACGTCGCGGAGCAGGTGGCCGCGGCGCTGCAGCCGCGCATACAGGCGTTCGACCATGCGCGGCACCAACGGGCTGATGCTGCTGTTGTGGATCTCGTACGCATCGACGTCGGGCACGCCGATCCGCGTCAGCCCTTCGCGCACCGGCGCTTCGCGGCCGACAAGCACCGGCTCGCCATAGCCCGAATTGCGGTAATTGACCGCGGCGCGCAGCACGACCTCCTGCTCGGCCTCGGCAAAGACGCAACGGCGCGGCCGCGCCTTGGCCGCCTCGACCGTGCCGGCGAGGATCGATGTCGTCGGGTTCAATCGGCTGCGCAATTCGGTGCGATAGGCGGCTTCGTCGAAGAACGGCTTGCGCGCCACGCCCGAGGCCATCGCTGCCTTGGCGACGGCGGTCGGGATTTCCTCGATCAGCCGGGGGTCGAATGGCGCCGGGATGATATATTCGCGCCCGAACGTGCGTGCCTTGCCGCCGTACGCCGCGGCCACTTCATCGGGCACCTGCATTCGCGCCAGTGCGGCAATGGCGTTGGCGGCGGCGAGCTTCATTTCCTCGTTGATCGACGTCGCCCGCACATCGAGCGCGCCACGGAACAGATAGGGGAAGCACAGGACATTGTTGACCTGGTTGGGGTGGTCGCTGCGTCCGGTGGCGACGATGGCATCGCTGCGCACCCGCGCCACTTCGTCGGGCGTGATTTCGGGATCGGGGTTGGCCATGGCAAAGATGATCGGATTGTCGGCCATCGACGCGACCATCGCTTCCGACACCGCGCCCTTCTGCGACAGGCCGAGGAAGATGTCGGCACCGCGCATGGCTTCCGCGAGCGTGCGATCCTCGGTCACCGCGGCATGGGCGGATTTCCACTGGTTCATGCCTTTTTCGCGGCCCTGGTAGATGACCCCGTTGGTATCGCACATCAGGACATGGCGGACGCCATAGGCCTTGATCAGTTCGGTGCAGGCGATCGCGGCAGCCCCGGCACCGTTGACGACCATCTTGGCGTCCTCGGCCTTGCGCCCGGTCAGGTGCAGCGCATTGATGAGGCCGGCGGCGGCAACGATCGCGGTGCCATGCTGGTCATCGTGAAAGACCGGGATGTTCATCCGTTCCTTCAGCGTGGTTTCGATGATGAAGCATTCGGGCGCCTTGATGTCTTCAAGGTTGATGCCGCCGAACGACGGCTCCATCAGCTCGACCGCGTCGATGAAGCGGGTGACGTCCTCGGTAGCGAGCTCGATGTCGATCGAATCGATATCGGCAAAGCGCTTGAACAGCACCGCCTTGCCTTCCATCACCGGCTTCGACGCCAGCGCGCCGAGATTGCCCAGCCCCAGGATGGCCGTGCCGTTGGAGATGACCGCAACGAGGTTGCCCTTGATCGTGTAGTCATAGGCAGCATCGGGATCGGCGGCGATGGCACGCACCGGCGCGGCAACACCCGGCGAGTAGGCGAGGCTGAGGTCGCGCTGCGTCGCCATCGGTTTCGACGCGATGATGTCGAGCTTGCCCGGCCGGCCGCCCATGCGGTGAAAGGCGAGCGCCTCGCGGTCGCCGAAATCGTCGGTAATGTCGTCGGGCACGGGAGGCTCTCCTTGTGGGCGCCTTGATAGGGGTTGGTTATCCCCTCGGGCAAGCAAAACCCCCGAATCGCGCGTTTCGAGCGATGGCAGGCCGCGCGTCGTGCCGACAATGCGCCGCGATATTGCAGGAGCGCAACATCAGCCATGCGGTTGGTGGACGCGCTGCATTTGCGGGCTAATATCGCGAGGCGGCACAGGCGGGAGCAGGGCAATGGCGGTGAAGTTGGCCGAGGGTTGGAACGGCTATGACCGCGGCATGAAGAACCACCAGAGCAGTCTGTCTGGTGACGAAATGCTCGAACTCGCCGGTAAAATCGTCGACCTTTCCAAACTAAAGGCAGCCGGCGACGGAGTCGACGATTTCTGGCAAAAGCTTTCGTACGAATTGCAAAGCGGCGTCGTCTGGTTGACCAAGGGCATCCACGAGATCGACGACCGTCCACATTTCAACATCTGCATGGAACGAAAATTCTACGAACAGACCATCGAGGTGTTCGTGTTCAAATCCGTAACCTTCGAGGAGAAGGTCTCTGGACCGGCCATCGCCAAGGGCGTTGTCGGCAAGACCGTGACACGCCAATTGCACCCGTATCGAATTGCCGGCATGTCGGTTATTTATCGCGGCATCTTCTACACATTTCCTGCCCAATATTCGCTGGGCACCACAAAACGCGACCGGCGCATGAGCTTGTCGATCGGCAATTCGAACAAGGCCGCCAGCCGCGATGAGGTAAAGGCGTCAATGCCGAAGGTAACGGTTGTCGCCAAGAAATAGCGGCGCGGCCGCGCTCCGGCGCACGCTTCCTGCCACCCGCAAACTTCGCTAACCCTGCCCCGCAGTGAACATCCCCGCCGCCTCCCCGATGATTGCCCAATATCTCGCCCTGAAGGACGAGGCGCCTGATTGCCTGCTGTTCTTTCGCATGGGCGATTTCTACGAACTTTTCTTCGATGATGCCGCCGCTGCCGCCGCGACGCTCGACATCGCGCTGACCAAACGCGGCGAACATGCCGGCGTGCCGATCCCGATGTGCGGCGTGCCGGTGCATGCGGCCGAGGGCTATCTGGCGCGGCTGATCCGCGGCGGCCACCGCGTCGCCATCGCCGAACAGATCGAGGATCCCGCCGAAGCCCGCAAGCGCCCCGGCAAGAGCATCGTCGCCCGCGCCATCACCCGCGTCGTCACCCCCGGCACGCTGACCGAGGCCAATTTGCTCGAGCCCAAGCGCGCCAACTGGCTGGCCGCTGTGGCGCCCGGCGCGGTCACCGGGCTGGCGTGGTGCGACCTGTCGACCGGCGCCTTTGCCACCCGCGCCTGCACGCCGGCCGGGCTTGCCGCCGAACTAGCGCGGCTGAACCCCGCCGAGCTGATCGCGCCCGAAGGCTGGGATGGCCCTGCCGCAACCCCGCGGCCGCCGCTCGACTTCACCCCGGCGCGCGGCGAGGCGCGGTTGAAGGCGCGCTTCGGCGTGGCGACGCTCGATGGTTTCGGGGCGTTTGCGCCGGCCGAAATCGCGGCCGCCGGGGCACTGCTCGCCTATGTCGAGGCGACGGCGAAGGGCGCGGTGCCGCTGCTCGGGCCACCGCGCCCCGAACGGCCCGGCAGCACCATGGCCATCGATGCCGCGACGCGCACCAGCCTCGAGCTTGCCCGCGGGGCCGGCGGCGGCCGCGCCGGCAGCCTTGAAGCCTGCATCGACCGCACTGTCACCGCCGGCGGCGGGCGGCTGCTTGCCGGCGATCTCGCGGCGCCGCTGACCGACGCCGCGGCCATTGCCGACCGGCTGGAACTCGTCGCCTGGTTTTGCGACAGCGGCGTGGTGCGGGTGCGGGCCCGCGAGGCGCTCGCCGCCATGCCCGATGTCGCACGCGCGCTCGGCCGGCTGGCGGTCGGCCGCTGGAGCCCGCGCGATCTCGCCCAGATGCGCGACGGCCTCGCGCTGGCGCTGGCGCTGAAGGCCGCACTGTCCGCCCCCAGCCTTGCCACCCCGCCGCTGCTGACCGCCACCCTCGCCCGCATCGGCGCGCATGGCGGCCTTGTCGAGGCGCTGCGCCGCGCGCTGGTGCCGGAACCGCCGATCGACGCCGCGGCGGGCGGCAGTATCGCGCCGGGCTATGACGCCGCGCTCGATGCGTTGCGCGAAACTGCCCGCGACGGCCGCAGCGCGGTGATCGCGCTCGAAACGAAACTGCGCGCGCAGACCGGCGTTGCGGCGCTGAAGATCCGCTACAATGGCGTCCTTGGCTATCATATCGAAGTCGTCGCCAAATTCGCCGACCCGCTGATGCGCGCCGATTCGGGGCTGATCCACCGCCAAACGCTGGCCGGCGTCGTGCGTTTCGGCAGCGTCGAACTGGCGGCGCTGGCGGCAACCATCGCCCAGGCTGGCGACCATGCGCTGACGGCCGAGGCGGCGCATCTGGAGGAACTGCGCGCTGCGGTCCTTGCCGACACGCAAATCATCGCCGAAACCGCCGGCGCGCTCGCCCGGATCGACGTGGCGGCGGCGCTCGCCGAACTGGCGGCCACCGAAAACTGGGTGCGACCAACCGTCGATGCCACCGCGGCCTTCCATATCGAGGGCGGCCGCCACCCGGTCGTCGAGGCGGCGGTCAAGGCCAGCCGGGGGCAGTTCGTTGCCAACGACTGCAACCTGTCTGCCGATGCGCGGCTGTGGCTGGTCACCGGCCCCAACATGGCGGGCAAATCGACCTTCCTACGCCAGAATGCGCTGATCGCCGTGCTGGCGCAGGCCGGCAGCTTCGTGCCGGCGCGCGCCGCGCGCATCGGGGTCGTCGACCGACTGTTCAGCCGGGTCGGCGCCGCCGATGACCTGGCGCAGGGGCGCAGCACCTTCATGGTCGAAATGGTCGAAACCGCGGCGATCCTGTCGGGCGCCACCGACCGCAGCCTCGTCATCCTCGATGAGGTCGGGCGCGGCACCAGCACCTATGACGGCCTCGCCATCGCCTGGGCGGTGCTGGAGGCAGTGCACGACGACCTGCAATGCCGCTGCCTGTTCGCCACCCATTACCACGAGCTTGTCCAGCTGAAGGACCGGCTGCGCAGCCTCACCACCTTCACCGTCGCGGCGCGCGAATGGAAGGGCGAGTTGATCTTCCTCCACGAAGTCCGCCCCGGCGCCGCCGACAAAAGCTATGGCCTGGCCGTCGCGCGACTGGCCGGCGTCCCCGCCCCGGTGCTGGCGCGGGCGCGGGGCGTGCTGTCGCGGCTGGAGGCCAATCGCGACAAGACCGGCGGCATTGCGGCCGGGCTGGGCGACCTGCCGCTGTTCGGCGCGGCGCCGCCGGCGCCGGCGGGTGACCGCCTCCGCGACCGGCTCGCCGCGATCGATCCCGATGCGATCACCCCGCGCGAGGCGCTCGATTTGCTCGCCGAGCTGAAGGCTGTGGCGGCGGGGGAATAGACCCGCCGCGCCGCAGCGCCTATGTCGGGCTGTGGTTGCGCTTGTCCTTGGTATCGAATCGTCGTGCGATGAAACCGCCGTTGCGCTGGTGCGCAGCGACCGCACAATCGTTGCACAGCGCATCGCCAGCCAGGATGCCGAGCATCGCCCGTTCGGCGGCGTGGTGCCCGAGCTAGCGGCGCGCGCGCATGTCGAGCGGCTGACGCCGATGGTGGCGGAGGTGCTCGACGAAGCCGGGCTGGGCCTCGCAGACGTCGACGCCATCGCCGCGACCGCCGGGCCGGGGTTGATCGGCGGCGTGATGGTCGGCCTTGTCACCGGCAAGGCGCTGGCCTGGGGCGCCGGCAAGCCGCTGCTGGCGATCAACCACCTGGAAGGGCACGCGCTCAGCCCGCGGCTTGCCGATGCGGCGCTGCAATTTCCCTATCTGCTGCTGCTTGTGTCGG
>JBBQKM010000219.1:0-5474 GCA_038326915.1 Sphingomonadales bacterium | reverse complement strand
TTCGGCATTGTCGTTGATCAGGATGTAATCATATTCGCCCCAGTGGCTGATCTCGTCGCGGGCGCGCGCCATGCGGCCGGCGATGACATCGGCGGCATCGGTGGCGCGGGTGGTCAGGCGGCGTTCGAGTTCATCGAGGTCGGGCGGCAGGATGAAGACGCGGACGAGGTCGCTCGCCGCATCGGTCTGCTGCAACTGCTGGGTGCCCTGCCAGTCGATGTCGAACAGCACGTCGCGCCCCGCATGCAGCGCCACCTCGACCGGCGCGCGCGGGGTGCCATAGCGGTGGCCGAACACCGTTGCCCATTCGAGCAATTCGTCCTTCGCCACCATTTCGGCGAACCGGTCGGGCGTGACGAAATAATAGTCGCTGCCGTCGATCTCGCCCGGGCGCGGCGGGCGCGTGGTGGCCGATACCGACAGCATGATGCCGTTGTCATCGGCGAGCAGGCGCCGCGACAGCGTGGTCTTGCCGGCACCCGACGGCGAGGAGAGCACGAACATGAGCCCGCGGCGGGGCGGATTGTGCGAGGCAGGACGGGTGAACTCGGTCATGGCGGGTCGTTAGCGGGTTAAGCGCGCGGCGTCACCCTGCGCGATTGTGCCTAGATCATCGCCTCGGGCCGCACCACCCGCCGGAAGGTCGCTTCGTCGACCAGCCCCAGCGCCAGCCCGGCCTCTAGCAGCGATGTCCCGTCATGATGCGCCTTTTTGGCGATGGCGGCGGCATTGTCGTAACCGATCGTCGGCGCCAGCGCCGTTACCAGCATCAGCGAGCGTTCGACCAGCTCCGCCAGCCGCGCCCGGTTCGGCGTCATGCCGTCGACACAGCGCAGGCGGAAACTGTCGATGGCATCGGCGAGCAGTTCGATGCTGCCGAGCACATTATGGGCGATCAACGGCTTGAAGACATTGAGCTGCAGATGCCCCTGCAGGCCGCCGATGGTGACTGCGACATGATTGCCCATGGCCTGGGCACAGACCATGGTCAGCGCCTCGCATTGCGTCGGGTTGACCTTGCCCGGCATGATCGAGCTGCCGGGCTCGTTTTCCGGCAGTGCCAGCTCGCCCAGCCCCGATCGCGGCCCCGATCCGAGCAGGCGCACATCATTGGCGATCTTGGTCATGCCGACGGCGATGGTGTTGAGCACGCCCGACACCTCGACCATCGTGTCGTGCGTCGCCAGTGCCTCGAACTTGTTCGGCGCCGATTCCCACGGCACGCCGCCGGTCAGCGACGCCAGCGCCGCGCAGAAATCCGGGCCGAAGTTCGCCGGCGCGTTGAGGCCCGTGCCGACCGCAGTGCCGCCCTGCGCCAGCCGCGACAGCCGCGGCCACAGCGCGACGATGCGCGCGGCATCGTCCTCGCAGGTCTGCGCCCAGGCCGAAGCCTCCTGCCCCAGCGTCATCGGCGTCGCGTCCTGCAGATGGGTGCGGCCGATCTTGATGATCGCGGCCCATTCGGCCTCCTGATGGCGGAACAGCCCGGCCAGCGCGCGCAGCGCCGCGAGCAGCCGGCCGCGCAGTTCGAGCGCCACCGCCACGTGCATCGCGGTCGGGAAGGTGTCGTTCGATGATTGCGATTTGTTGACGTGATCGTTGGGATGCACCGGCGCCTTGCCGCCGCGCTGGCCGGTCAGCAGCTCGTTGGCGCGGCCGGCAATGACCTCGTTGGCGTTCATGTTGGTCTGGGTGCCGCTGCCGGTCTGCCAGACGACAAGCGGGAACTGGTCGTCGAGCTTGCCATCGGCGACCTCGGCCGCGGCTGCCTCGATGGCATCGGCGAGCGCCGGATCAAGGCCATGGGCGCGGTTGACCCGCGCCGCAGCCTGCTTGATGCGCCCGAGCGAATGGATCAGCGGTAGCGGCATGCGCTGGCTGCCGATCGGGAAATTGCCAATGCTGCGCTGGGTCTGGGCGCCCCAATAGGCGTCGGCCGGGACCTCGATGGGTCCGAAACTGTCAGTTTCCATGCGAGTGGTCATCGGCGATTTCCTGCGGCTGACTTCAGTCGTAAAATCCGCCAATGCCAAAGACCATGGCCATGAACAGGGTGAGCAGCAGCCCCGATATCAGTGCCAGGCCAAGCCCGAGTCGACGCACGAACGGCGTTTTCGCCATGCGCCACATCATTAGCCCGCCAATGGGACCAATGATGCCGATCAACAACATTGACGCAATGCCTGAGCCTATTTCTTCCGGAAGCGATCGAGCGTCACGACATTGCTGCCGGGTTCGATCGGTGCCGGCGGCTCGGGATCGGGCTCGGGCTCGATGATCGCCTCGCCTTCCTTGGGCGCGAACTGCAGCGCGAAATTGACCGCCGGATCGACAAAGCCGGTAACGGCGTCGAACGGGATGCGCAGTTTGGCCGGCACCTGGTTGAAGCTGAGGCCGATCTGAAAACCCTCATCGTCGATGGCCAGATCCCAGTAGCGGTTCTGGATGACGATGGTCATTTCGTCGGGATAGCGTTCGAGCAGATGCTTGGGGATATCGACTCCCGGCGCCTTGGTGCGGAACGCAATGTAGAAATGATGCGCGCCGGGCAGGCCACCGGCGACATCGATGCGATCGAGCACGCGGCGCACGACGGTGCGGAGCGCGTCCTGGACGATCTCGTCATAGGGAATCAGGCTGTCGGCGGTCGTTTCGGTCACGTTCGCGCCCTTGCTTCGGGCCCCTGGCTGGCCGGATGGTCTGTCGTGTCCCAAGTGACGCTTGGCGGCGTCCGGGTCAAGGCGCGGAATCCAGCTGGACGATCAGACGACACGGCTAATCGCGACGATGATGGCAATGATGGCTGCTGTGACCGCCCAGCCTTCCCGGCTCGCCGGCGCCCAGCCGAAGCCGAATCGCTTGGGCCGGAACAAACTGGCCAGCGGCGTTCGCTGCATCGGAGCCTCCTGCGGCGCAAAGTGGGGAGCTTCTGTTGCTCGGTGCTCCCCGTACCGCCGGTTTCCACTTCTGTTGCCCGGTGTGGCCCGTACCGCGCTTTCGGCCAGTGTAACTAAATCCCGAAGGATTTCGTGTTACGCTGCGATTGCGAATGCCTCGTTGTCGTTGGCATTTAGGTGTTTTGAAACATTTAACGGCGTATTCATGCCGGGCAAAAGCTCTCGTCTTTCAACACACGTCGATCCTGGTTCGGCCCCATGCCGCCCGCAACAACCGGGGTTCATGGTGGAGCCGCCGGGTACTGCCCCCGGGTCCGCTGCATCTATTTCACGACGCCATTTATCGCCATAGACGGGCCGAAGCCCGACAAGGCCGATATAGGCGCATGTGGCCGGGACTTCAACGTGCCGCGAGAATCGCCTGGTAACGCGTCAGCACGGCACTATTGATGCTGTCCCAGTCATAGGCCGCGGCGCGCTTCATGCCCTGCACGCCGGCGGACGCCCGCGCCGCCGGGTCGGTCAGGTACAGCGCCAGCGCATCGGCAAAGGCGGCGATATCGTCGTGCGGCACCAGCCGGCCATTTTCGCCATCGGTGATCAGGCAGTTGCTGCCGGTGGCGATCGCCGCGACGACCGGGATACCGCTCGCCATGGCCTCGAGATTGATGTTGCCAAAGGTTTCGGTAATCGACGGGTTGAGCAGCATGTCGGCGCTGGCATAGGCGCGCGGCAGCGTGTCGCCGTCGAGAAAGCCGGTGAAAATGGCGCCGGGCACCTGCGCTTCGAAGCGTTCGCGCGCCGGGCCGTCGCCGACGACGAGCAGCTTGTGCTTCACACCGCGGGCGTTGAGTTCGGCCACCGCGGCCGCGACGGTGTCGAGGCCCTTTTCGAGCACCAGCCGGCCGACAAAGCCGATAACCACATCATCATCGGCGATACCGAAGCCGCGCCGCCACGGCAGCGAGCGCTTCATCGGGTTGAAGCGCAGCTTGTCGACGCCGCGGCTCCACACCGCCGAATGGTCGATGAGGCCCTGTTCGCGCAGCACGTCGCCGAATCCGGCCGAGGTGACGAACACCTCGTCGAGCCCGGCATAAAAGCGCCGCAGCATCGCCTCCCCCAGCGGCCGCGCCCAGCCGAGGCCATAATATTCGAAATAGGTTTCAAAGCGGGTGTGGACGCTTGCCACCACCGGCTTGCCCATCGCCCGCGCCAGCTTTTTGGCTGAATGGCCGAGCGGATCGGGGGCGGACAGATGGAAGATATCGGGGTCGAAGGCGGCGATGTCGCGCTTCAGGCTGCCCGGCAGGCCGCGCGCGATGCGATATTCGCCGCGCCCCGGAATCGCCACCGACGGCACCGAGATCAGCGTGCCGGCGGGCGGGAAGGCCGGGGTGTCGCTGGTCGGCGAATATATGCGGCAGACATGGCCCTGCGATTCGAAATAGGCGACGAGCCGGTTGAGCGCCTGGTTGGCGCCATCGCGGACATAATTATAATTGCCCGAAAACAGCGCGATGCGCAGCGGCCGCGCCGGGGCAGCAGCGGGCAGATGGTCATCGACAGGCAAACGATAGGCAGTCGCCACAGGGCAGTCCTCAACTAGGATGAGCCTGTGGATAAAAGAACATTGTGACCGGCATGGGGCGGCGCTGCGGCAGCATTCCGCCGCCCAGAAAAAAGCCCCGCCGGATCGCTCCGGCGGGGCTGATTTTCGCGTCTCGGCTGGAACGATCAGCCTTCGGTCGGCACCGCCACGGCCGGGGCAGCGATTACCGCCGGCGCTTCGGCCTTGACCTTGGCGGCCATCGACGCGCGCAGCGCCGCATCACGGCTGTTGGCCGCCACACGCAGCCGCGACATGCCGGCACCGGTGCCGGCGGGGATCAGCCGACCGACGATGACGTTTTCCTTCAGGCCCTGCAGCGTGTCGATCTTGCCCTGGACCGCAGCTTCGGTCAGCACCCGCGTCGTTTCCTGGAACGATGCGGCCGAGATGAAGCTCTTGGTCTGCAGGCTCGCCTTGGTGATGCCGAGCAGGATCGGCTTGCCTTCGGCCGGTTCCTGATTCTTGCCGAGCTTGGCATTGTCGGCGTCCATTTCCTCGCGATCGACCTGTTCGCCAACCAGCAGCGTCGTGTCGCCCGACTTGGTGATTTCCACCTTCTGCAGCATCTGGCGAACGATCGTTTCGATGTGCTTGTCGTTGATGCGCACGCCCTGCAGACGATAGACCTCCTGGACTTCGGTGCAGAGATATTCGGCCAGCGGCTCGATCCCGAGGACATCGAGGATGTCGTGCGGATTCGGGTTGCCGTCGATCAGATAATCGCCGCGGCGGACATAATCGCCTTCCTGGACCGAAACATGCTTGCCCTTGGGCACCAGATATTCGGCCAGTTCACCACCGTCTTCCGGACGGATCGAGATACGGCGCTTGGTCTTGTAGTCCTTGCCGAATTCGACGCGGCCGTTGATGCGCGCGATGATCGCATTGTCCTTGGGGATGCGCGCTTCGAACAGCTCGGCCACCCGCGGCAGACCGCCGGTGATGTCGCGCGTCTTGGCGGCTTC
>JBBQKM010000218.1:0-5480 GCA_038326915.1 Sphingomonadales bacterium | reverse complement strand
CAGCGCCGCCGGCCTCCAGGTGTTCTTCCTCGCCGCCCAGCTCTATGGCTGGTGGTACTGGCGCCGCGCCGTGGCCGATGTCGGCACGCCGGTCCCGGTCCGCACCCTCGAACGGCGATCGCTGCTGCTGGTTTTGGGGGCCGGCATCTGCGGCACGACGCTGCTCGGCCTGGTGATGAGCCGCTATACCGACGCCGCTGCGCCCTGGTTCGATGCCGGCAATGCCGCCTGGTCGATGGTTGCCCAGATCCTCACCGATCGCCGACATGTCGAAAGCTGGCCCTTGTGGATCGCCATCAACGTCTTTTCCGTCTGGCTCTATGCCAGCCAGGGGCTGCTGGCGACCGCCGGGCTGTATGCCGTCTATCTGTGCATAGCCTGCTGGGGCTGGGACAGCTGGCGCCGGGCGGCGCGCTAGCAGCATGAAGCGTGTCTGCCTGATCGGCGTTGAAAGCACCGGAAAATCGACGCTGGCCCCGCGGTTGGCGGCGCATTTCGGTGGCGTCGTGATGACGGAATATGGCCGATCCTGGGCTGAAACGCTGGGCACGGATTTCACCATCGCTGCGCTGCGCGACATCGCCGACGGCCACCTCGCGGCGCTGGCGCAGCTCGAGGCTGGCAAGCCCCGGCTGATCGTCGAGGACACCGACATCGTGATGACCAGCGCCTGGGCGCGGATGCTGCACGGCCGCCGCGACCCGCTGCTCAGCGCCATCAAGGCGACAGCCGACCTCTACCTGCTGTTCAATCCCGATACGCCGTGGATCGACGATGGCACGCGGCAGTTCGGCGGGCCGGCGCGGACCAAATTCCACCGTATCATCGCCGATGAGTTCGCGATGCGCGGCATCACCCCCGTGATCATCGCCGGTGACTGGGACCAGCGCCGCGCCGCGGCCGAAGCCGCGATCGCGGCGCTGCTGGCGCGATAAGGTTGCATCACGGCACAGCCCGCGCCAAAGGAGCGGCATGGCCAACATCCTCCTCACCGGTGCCTCGCGCGGCATCGGCGCCGCCACCCGCACCGCGCTGATCGCCGCCGGGCATCATGTCATCGGGCACAGCACCGCTGGTGGCGACGGGCTGATCGCCTGCGATTTCGCGCTGCCCCGCGCCGCCGATGCCTTGTGGTCGGCCGCGATGCTACAGGCCAACGGCCCCATCGACGTGCTGATCAACAACGCCGGGGTCTTCGAAGCCGCCGACATTGCCGATGGCGATGCCTTTGCCGCGACCTGGGCGCGCAGCCATGCCATCAACCTGCAATCCGCCGCCGACCTGTGCCGGCACGCCGTGCTGCATTTCCAGGCCAATGGCGGCGGCCGCATTGTCAACGTCGCCAGCCGCGCCGGCCATCGCGGCGACAGCCCGCAGCACTGGCACTATGCCGCGGCCAAGGCCGGCATGATCGCGATGACCAAGACCATCGCCCGCGGCTATGCCCGCGACGGCATCCTGGCCTTTGCCGTTGCGCCCGGCTTCACGATGACCGGAATGGCGGAAGCGTATCTCGCCAGTCGCGGCGGCGACCAGCTGCTCGCCGATATCCCGCTCGGCAAGGTCGCCGGGCCCGAAGAAGTTGCCGAGGTCATCCGCTGGCTGGCGACCGATGCGCCGGCCTCGCTGACCGGCAGCACGCTCGACATCAACGGCGCCAGCTATGTCCGGTGATGCCGGCTGGGCGCTGACGCTCGCCTGCAATCGCGCCGATGCCGAGGCGATGCCCGAAATCGGTGAGGTGTTTCCGGATCTCACCGGTCCGCCGACGCTCAATGTCGAAGAACCCGATCCAGACCAGCCCGATGCCTGGCTGATGACCGCCTATTTCGCCAGCGAACCCGATCCGGCGCTGGTGGCCCGCATTGTGGCGCTGTTCCCGTCGGCGCAAGACGTGCAAGTCGCCCTCCTGCCCGATGCCGACTGGACGACGCTGTCGCAACGCGGGCTGGAACCCGTCCGCGCCGGGCGCTTCGTCGTCCACACCGCCGCCCACGCCGATGCCGTGCGCATCGGCGACATCGGCATCGCGATCGAGGCCGGGCTGGCGTTCGGCACCGGCCAGCATGCCACCACCCACGGCTGTCTGCTGGCGCTCGACCACCTGGCAAAGCGCCGCAATTTCGGCTGGATCGCCGATCTCGGCACCGGCACCGGCGTGCTTGCGATCGCGGCGGCGCGGCGGTGGCGCAAGGCCGAGACAATCGCCAGCGACATCGATCCGGTATCGGTCGCCGTCACACGCGGCAATCTGCGCGACAATGAAGTGCTGCACGGCAGCGCCGCGGGGCGCATCGAACTCGTCGAAGCCGCAGGGTTGGCGCAACTGCGGCTGATGCAGCGCGCGCCCTATGACCTGATTGTCGCCAATATCCTCGCCGGGCCGTTGATCGACATCAGCCGCGACGTGTCGCGGGCGCTGGCACCGGGGGGTGTTCTGGTGCTGGCCGGGCTGTTGCAATCGCAGGCGCGACGCGTGCGGGCGGCGTACCGGCAGCATGGTATCATGCCGTTGCGCCAGCACCGGCGGGGCGAATGGCCCTGCCTGGTGCTGATGCGGCCTGGCCGCGCTGCGTAGCGCGGAGCCTCAACGTCGTTAGCGCCTAAAGCGCGTGGAACAGCCTGTTATCGCTGGTCACCGGGTTGAGGCGCAGGCGGGGCTTGCGAACCATCGGCCGGGTCGTGGGTTCGGCATCGCCGAACGGACGCTGCCGAGGCTCGTAGTCCTGAAGGATGACCTTCATCGCTGTTCTCCTCTCGACCGCCGGGACCATTCCCCGCGGCACGAGCTGAGATAGTCGCGACCCGTAACGACAGGCAGTGCAATATTGTCGAGATCAGCTATGCATCCGTGTTATAGCGCGGCGTTTTCAACTGCTTCCTTCTGCCGCAGCCGCCTCGACCAGCGCCAGCCATTCGGCCTCATCGATCACACGCACGCCCAGCGCCTCGGCCTTGGCGCGCTTTGAACCGGCATCGGCGCCGGCGACGACCAGCCCGGTGCGCGCCGATACCGACCCTGCCACCTTGGCGCCCAGCGCCTCGGCCTGCGCCCGCGCCTCATCGCGGGTCAAGCCAGTCAGCGCCCCGGTGAACACCACGGTCTGCCCGGTCAGCGCCGTCTGCCGCGCCGCCGCCAGCGGTTCCGGCGTTACGCTCGCCAGCAGGTCGGCAAAGGTCGCCTGGTTATGCGGTTCGGCAAAAAAGTCGATCAGCGCCTCGGCAACCACCGGCCCGATCCCGTTGATCTCGGTCAGCAGCACCTGCGCTTCGCTATCGGTCGCCGCGGCGAGCGCGGCATCGCGCAGCGCCTCGGCCGATCCGAACGCCCGCGCCAGATCGCGCGCCGTCACTTCACCGACATGGCGGATACCGAGCGCATACAGAAAGCGATCGAGCCCGACGCTGCGCCGCGCGGCAATGGCGGCAATCAGATTGTCGGCGGACCGGTCCTTGAAGCCCGGCAGCGCCAGCAGGGCATCGCGGGTCAGCCGGAAGATATCGCCCGGCGTCGCGATCATGCCGGCGGCGGCGAACTGCTCGATCCGCTCGCTGCCCAGCCCCTCGATGTCGAACGCCAGCCGCGACACGAAATGGCGCAGCCGTTCGTTGCGCTGTGCGGGGCAGGTCAGCCCGCCGGTGCAGCGCCGGATGACCTCGCCCTCCTCGCGCACCGCCGTCGCGGCGCAGACCGGGCAATGGTCGGGAAACACGAAGGCCGGGCCGCGTGTCGCGTCCGACGGCACCCGGCCGAGGATCTGCGGGATGACATCGCCGGCGCGCTGCACCCGCACCCGGTCGCCGGCGCGGACGTCGAGGCGGTTGATCTCGTCCTCGTTGTGCAGCGTCGCGTTGGTGACCACGACCCCACCCCCGGCCAGCGGCTGCCGCCGCGCCACCGGGGTCAGCGATCCGGTGCGACCGACCTGGATATCGATCGCGAGCAGCGTCGTTTCGGCCTGTTCGGCGGCGAATTTGTGCGCCACCGCCCAGCGCGGGCTGCGCGCCACCTGCCCCAGCCGCGCCTGCCAGTCGAGCCGGTCGACCTTGTAGACGACCCCGTCGATATCGAACGGCAGGTCGGCGCGCCGGGCCTCGATGCTGCGGGTAAAGTCGAGCGCCGCCTCGATACCCGCACAGCTGGCGCGCAGGCTGCCGATGTCGAACCCCCAGCCGCCGATCGCCGCCATCACCGCCGATTGCGTGGCGCCGGGCACCGCACTCAATTCGCCCCAGCCATGGGCGAGGAAGCACAAGGGCCGGCTGGCGGTGATAGCGGCGTCAAGCTGGCGCAGCGATCCAGCGGCAGCGTTGCGCGGATTGGCAAACACCTTGTCACCGGCCAGCGCCTGGCGGGCGTTGAGCGCGGCAAAATCGGCCTTGGCCATGTAAACCTCGCCGCGCACTTCAGCGATTTCGGGGGCGCCATCGGGCGCGCCATCGGGCAGCACCAGCGCCAGGCCGGAGACATGGCGGACATTGGCGGTCACCTCCTCCCCCACCGCGCCATCGCCGCGGGTCGCCGCCGTCACCAGGCGGCGCCGTTCGTAGCGCAAGCTGCACGACAGGCCGTCGATCTTGGCCTCGGCGAGCAGGGCCACCGGTTCGTCGGGCCCGAGCCCAAGGAAGCGCCGCACCCGGGCCACGAACTCGCGCGCCTCGTCATCCGAAAACACATTGTCGAGGCTCAGCATCGGCCGGGCGTGGACGACCTTGCCGAACCCCGCTGCCGGGGCGCTGCCGACCTGCCAGCTTGGGGAATCCTCGCGGATCAGATGGGGAAAGCGTGCCTCGATGGCGTTGTTGCGTTGGACGAGCGCGTCATAGTCGGCGTCCGAAATCACCGGCGCGTCTTCGCCGTGGTAGCGGCGGCTGTGCTCCTGGATCAGCGCGCCCAATCGCGCCAGTTCGGCGGCGGCAAGGTCGTCGGTCAGGGGTTCAAGCAAGTCGGCGGGCAGCGGGTCCATGCCGGCGGCGATAGCATCACCACAGCGACGTCGCCAAGCCGCAGCCTACGAGGTCGTGAACTCATAAAATCCATGCCCCGTCATGCCCCGGAGCGGCCAAATGGCTAGGCGCGGGCGCGCTGGCGGGGCTTCGCCCCCCGGCAAGCGCCCGCAACGACGCCATTTGGCCGCTCCGGGGCACCCGCAGGGCGGTGACAGGAAGCCCGGCAGCGCGCTCGCTCATTTGCCAGATAGCGAAGCTATCTGGCTGCAATCGCTCACTTCTGCCGGGCTTCCTGACACCGTGCCGGGGCATGGATTTTATGAGTTCAGGACCTAAAGCGCGATCCAGGCCGATTTGGATTCCATGTAGCCGGCAATCGCTTCGAGCGATTTGTCACGAGTGTTTCCCGATTGCTTGGTGCCGCCGAACGGCTGGGTCATGTCGCCATCGCCAAAGCAGTTGACCCAGACAACGCCGGCTTCCAGCGCCTTGACCATGCGATGGGCGCGGCCGATGTCGCGAGTCCAGAC
>JBBQKM010000217.1:0-5518 GCA_038326915.1 Sphingomonadales bacterium | reverse complement strand
CTGGCTGGCGTTCAGGCGCGGGTCGCACTGCGTCTGGTAGCGATCGGCAAGGCCTTCGTCGGTGATGGCGATGGCGCCGCCGGTGCATTCGGTGACATTCTGCCCGGTCATTTCGATATGGATGCCGCCGGCGTGGCTGCCTTCGGCGCGGTGGACGGCAAAGACGCTTTTCACTTCGGCGAGGATGCGGTCGAACGGCCGCGTCTTCAGTCCGCCGGCCGCCTTGACCGTGTTACCGTGCATCGGGTCGCACGACCAGATGACGCGCTTGCCTTCGCGGGCGACGGCGCGGATCAGCCGGGGCAGGTGGGCCTCGACCTTGTCATGGCCGAAGCGGGTGATCAGCGTCAGCTTGCCGGGGGTGTTCCCCGGATTGAGCGTGTCGATCAGGCGCAACAGATCGTCGGGCTCGGTCGTCGGCCCGCATTTGAGGCCGAGCGGATTGCCGACGCCGCGCAGGAACTCGACGTGCGCGGAGCCCGGGAAGCGGGTGCGATCGCCGATCCACAGCATGTGCGCCGATGTGTCGTACCAGTCGCCGGTCAGCGAATCCTGCCGCGTCATCGCCTGCTCGTAACCGAGCAGCAGCGCCTCGTGGCTGGTGAAAAAGCTGGTGCCCTTCAGCTGCGGCACGGTTTCGGGGCTGATTCCGCACGCCGCCATGAAATCCAGCGCTTCGCCGATGCGATCCGCAAGCGCCTTGTACTGGTCCGACCACAGCGAGCGCCCGGTGAAATCGAGGTTCCATTTGTGGACCTGGTGGAGGTTGGCATAGCCGCCGCTGGCAAAGGCGCGCAGCAGGTTGAGCGTCGCCGCCGACTGCATGTAACCCGTGCGCATGCGTTCGGGATCGGGCGTGCGCGCGGCGGCGGTGAAGGCGATGTCGTTGACGTTGTCGCCGCGATAGCTCGGCAGAGAGACGCCGCCGATTTCCTCGAAATCGCCCGACCGCGGCTTGGCGAACTGCCCCGCCATGCGGCCGACCTTCACCACCGGCAGCTTTGACGCAAAGGTCAGCACCACCGCCATCTGAAGCAGCACGCGGAAGGTGTCGCGGATGTTGTTGGGGTGGAATTCGGCAAAGCTTTCGGCGCAATCGCCGCCCTGGAGCAGGAACGCGTTGCCGGCCTCGACATCGGCCAACTGCCCGATCAGATCGCGCGCCTCGCCGGCAAACACCAGCGGCGGGTAGGATTTGAGCTCATGCTCGACCGCGGCGAGTGCGGCGGCATCGGGATAGGTCGGCAACTGCCGGGCCTCATGGGCGCGCCAGCTTTCGGGTGTCCAGGTGGAATTGTGGGTCATGACGATGTCGCTTTGCGTTTTTGGGCGGTGCTGTGCAAGCCTTTCGCAACCGGGCCGTGCTATCGCTTCACCGATTTCGGCACCAGTTTGTTGTTTTTGTTGCGTGAGGAGTGTTGAAAATGAAAGTGCTGTTTGCGGCGCTGTTGCTGGCCGCCACCCCGCTTGCCGCCGCCGAGCCACCATTGCTGGCCAAGGTGGCACAGGATGACCTGGCCGCTGTCGAGATGGGACACCTTGCCGAAGCGCAGGGACTTTCGGCGCGGGTCCGGACCTTCGGGCGGATGCTCGCCACCGATCTTGGCCGCCATCACGATGACGTGGCGGCGCTGGCCAGGGCACGGCGCATCAAGATGCCGCCGGCGCCGAGCGACGCGCAAAAGGCCGATTGCGCCTTCATGGCGCAGATGAAGGGTGCCGCCTTCGACGAAGCCTTCAAGGCCAGGATCATTGCCAACCACGAAAAGGGCATCGCCGATTATCGCGCGCTGGCGGCAAGCGGCGACACCGAGCTCGCGGTCCTTGCCGAACAGACGCTGCCGGTGCTCGAACGTCATTTGGCGGAGGCTGCGAAGCTTTAGGTCGTAGAAGTGCCTCCGGCGGTTGGGACCGTCGGCCCCAACCGCCATTGCGATGGTCCGGCGCTCCTTGCGGCCGACGCCTGACAAAATGGGGTCTGGGGCCGATGGCGCCAGCCGCCGGAGGCTCGATACCCCCCTCCAACGCCTCACTTCATCAGCACGAGTTCTTCCGACATCGTCGGGTGCAGTGCCACGGTATCGTCGAACTGCGCCTTGGTCAGCCCGGCCTTGATGGCGATGGCGACGGCCTGGAGGATTTCGGGCGCGTCGGGGCCGATCATGTGCGCGCCGACAACCTTGTCGGTCGCTTCGTCGACGATCAGCTTGTACAGCGCGCGTTCGTTGCGGCCGGCGAGGACGTTGCGCATCGGGCGGAAATCCGATGTGTAGATCTTCACCGATCCCAGCGTGTTGCGCGCCTGCGCCTCGGTCAGCCCGACGCTGCCGAGCGGCGGGTTGGAAAACACCGCGCTCGGCACGGCATTGTAATCGACACGCCACGGCTTGTTGCCGAACACCGTGTCGGCAAAGGCATGGCCTTCGCGGATGGCGATCGGCGTCAGCTGGATGCGGTCCGTCACGTCGCCGACAGCGTGGATATGCGCCACATTGGTGGCGCTGTCGGCATCGACGCGGATGGCGCCGCGATCATCAAGTTCGACGCCGGCGGCTTCAAGGCCCAGCCCCTCGACATTGGGCCGGCGACCGATCGCCCACATCAGCACATCGGCTTCGATCGGGTCGCCATCCTGGAAGACGATGCGGACGCCCTTGTCCGTTTTTTCAATGGCTTTCAGGCTGCAGTTGAACTTGAAATTGATGCCCTTGGCGACCGAGATCGTCAGCAGCCGGTCGCGCAGCGCCGGGTCCCAGCCGCGCAGGATCTGGTCGCCACGGTTGATCAAGGTAACATCCACGCCGAGTTCGTGGAAAATGCCGGCGAATTCATTGGCGATATAGCCGCCGCCGGCGATGACGATCTTTTTCGGCAGCGCGTCGAGGTGAAAGACCTCGTTCGAGCTGATGCCGAATTCGGCGCCCGGCAGCGGCGGCACCGTCGGCCGGGCCCCGGTGGCGATCAGGATACGGCCGGCGGTAACCCGCTTGCCGCCGACATCGAGCGTGTGCGGATCGATAAAGGTGGCGCGGTCGTGGAACACCGTCACATTGTGGCTGTCGAGCGTGTTCTGGTAGATGCCGTTGAGCCGGTCGACCTCGGCAAGGACATTGTCGCGCAGGGTCGGCCAGCTGAAGCTCTTGCCCTCCAGCTTCCAGCCGAAGCGCCGCGCATCGACGAGGTCCTCGGCGAAGTGCGCGCCATAGACGAGCAGTTTCTTGGGCACGCAGCCGCGGATGACGCAGGTGCCGCCAACGCGGAATTCCTCGGCGACGGCAACGCGCGCGCCATGGCCGGCAGCAATACGCGAGGCGCGCACGCCGCCCGATCCGGCGCCGATGACGAAAAGGTCGAAATCATATGCGATCATGATCGGGCGCCCTGGCTGGTGTTGCGTCGCAGATAGGGCGGCGGGGCGGCGATGACCAATTGATTTCGCCACTGCCCGTCATCGACGCAGACGCTGGTGGCGGCAGCTATTTCAGCAGCAGCGCCAGCTTGCCGAGCCAGTCGCCGCCTTGCGCCGCTGTTGCGGTGCGCGGGCTGCCAAGGCCGCTGCATTCGAGGCACGCCGCCTGCATCGTCGGCCCGCCGGCCATCGCCTTCAGGTCGCCGAGCGCGGCGAGCAACTGCAGCCGCGAGCCGGCGGCGATCTTGGCCCAGGGGTCACGTGCGACCTGGTCCTGTTCGTCGCCCGGCCCGGCAAAGCTTTCGAGGATGCCGATCAGCGGCGATTCGCTGCGTTCGATATCGATGGTGCGGACATCGCCCTTGATGCCGGCGCGCTTTGCCGCCGCGGCAACCGCGGCATCGAGCCCGCCCATGCTGTCGACGAGTTTGAGTTGCAACGCGGTGTCGCCGGCCCAGACGCGGCCCTGGCCGATGCGATCGACCTCGGCCACCGGCAGCTTGCGCGCCGCGGCGACCAGCCCGGTGAAGCGGCGGTAGATATCCTCGACCCCCATCTGCAGCACGACCTTGGTTTCGGGGGCAATGCCGCGCACGATATCGGGTTCGCCCGAATAGGGCGTCGATTTCACGCCATCGGCGCCGATGCCGAATTCGGCGAGGGTGCGGTTGAAGCTCGGGATGATGGCAAACACCCCGATCGAGCCGGTGATCGTGGAGGGTTGGGCGATGATCTCGTCGGCCGCGGTCGCGACCCAGTAGCCGCCCGATGCCGCCACCGGGCCGAAGCTGGCGACGATCGGCAGCCCCTGCGATTTGGCATCCATCAGCGCCTGGCGGATTTCCTCCGACGCCAGCACCGAACCGCCGCCGCTGTCGACGCGCACGACCAGCGCCTTGATATCGTCGTTGTCGGCAACAGCGCGGGCGATGGCGCGCGCGATGGTGGTGCCACCGGCGGTGCCGCGCGGTGCCTCGCCATCGACGATGTTGCCGGTGACATAGACGACGCCGACAGCATCGCCCGATTTCGGCAGCAGCGACGATTGCGCGGCGAGATAGCGGTCGAGCGTCAGCCCCGTGTAGGTGCCAAAGCTGCGCTGGTCGCCTTCGCCGACCAGCTTGACCATCGCCGCATCGAAATCGCGGCGCGTGCCGATCGTATCGATCAGCCGGGCATCGAGCGCCGCCTGCGCCTGGTCACCACGCGCGGCGCCAAGGCGTTGCGGCAATTGCGCGACATAGCCTGCCACATCGGCGGCCGGGCGCGCCGCCTTCACATCGCCGACATAGGTTTTCCACAGCGAATCGACGAGTGCCTGTTCGGCGGCCTTGGCTTCGGGCGATGACGACGACCGGGTGAACGGTTCGACAGCGGCCTTGTAGGTGCCGACGCGGAAGACGTTGATGTCGACGCCATATTTGTCGAGAATCGTCTTGAAATAAAGGTTGGCGCCACCGGGACCGGTGAGCAGAACCGCGCCCAGCGGGTTCATCCACACCTTGTCGGCCTGGGCGGCGAGATAATAGCCATTGTCGGTATAGGCGGTGGCATAGGCCTGCACCGGCTTACCGGTCTTGCGGAACTTGCGCAGCGCGGCACCGATCGATTGCAGATTGGCCTCGCCGGCGCCGACAAAGGTATCGAGATCGAGGACGATCGCCTTGATGCGGTCGTCCCGGGCCGCCAGGTCGATGGCGCGGATGATGTCGCGGGCCTGGCGCTGGCCGCCGATGTCGCTGCCACTGGCGAGCTGGAACGGCGTGCGTTCCGACCCCTGGTCGACGACGGCGCCATCGAGATTGAGCACCAGCGCACCGCCGCTCGGCACGGTCAATGCGGTGCGGCTGTTGAGCGCTGCCCACAGCAGCACGAAGAACAGCAGCAACAACAGCAGGACAAGCAGGTCCTTGATCCCGACAAGGACACGCCAGGCGGTGCGGGCGAACGTCATGAGATTACCTTGAGGGGGCGCATTGCCGTGTCATAGCGGGGCAGGGGGCCCGGCGGCAACCGGGGGGTGGCGCGATGCCACCCCCCGTCACCCTCAGCCAAAGGTCAGTTCGACGATCTTTTCCGGCGTGGCGCGGCAGTACATCGGCACCAGCC
>JBBQKM010000216.1:0-5523 GCA_038326915.1 Sphingomonadales bacterium | reverse complement strand
ACGTTGCAGGATTTTCCAGCGATCATCAAAATCGTCGGTGAAGCCAAGAACGAACAGGTAATGGGCGATGTGGCGACAACCCTTGATTGGCTCCGCAAGTCGGCCTTCGTCGAGCACAAGCGGCTCGCCATCACCGGCTTTTGCTGGGGCGGCAGCGTTGTCTGGATGGCGGCGGCGAAATTCCCTGCACTGAAGGCTGGCGGTGCCTGGTACGGCCGCATCAAGCCCTCCCCCGGCAGCACCGAGGCGCGGCAATATCCGATCGACATCGCCGGCAGCCTGAAGGCGCCGGTGCTCGGGCTGTACGGCGCGCTCGACAAAGGCATATCCGTCGCCGATGTCGAGGCAATGCAGGCGGCGCTCGTCGCCGGCAAGGCCAATCCGGCCACTGCCAAAAGCAGCATCACGCTCTATCCCAACAGCGATCATGGCTTCCTCGCCGACTATCGGCCCAGCTACAATCCCGTCGATGGCCCGAACGCCTGGGCACGGCTGCTGGCCCATTTCAAGGCGAATGGCGTTTAGAGCGCCGCCGCAATCGCCGTGCCTGCTGCCCAGCCGCTGGCCCAGGCCCATTGGAAGTTGTAGCCGCCAAGCCAGCCGGTGACGTCAACCGCTTCGCCGATCACATACAGCCCCTGCAGGTGCTTTGCCGCCATAGTCTGTGACGACAGGCCATCGGTGGCGATGCCACCGACGGTCACCTCCGCCTTGGCAAAGCCTTCGCTGCCATTGGGCAGGAACGGCCAATCGGCGAGCATCTTTTCGACATCGCCGAGCCGGGCATCCGACAAGCTGTTGAGATCCCCATAAAGGCCGATTCGCTGCCACAGCATGTCGGCGAGCCGATCGGGCAGCACCGCCGCCAACTGGTTGCGCAGGAAACTTTTCGGCCGCGCCCGCTTGGCCGCGACCAGCCAGCCAGGGGCAGCGTCGGGCAGGAAATTGATCGCGACCGGCTGGCCGTGGCGCCAATAGCTGGAAATCTGCAGGATCGCCGGGCCCGACAGCCCGAGGTGGGTAAACAGCGATGCCTCGCGAAATTTCGTCTTGCCGCAACGGGCGACAACATCGGCTGCAACGCCGGAAATTTCGCGGAACAGGATTTCATCGCCGCCCAGCGTCAACGGCACCAGCGCCGGCCGCGGCTCGACGATCGACAGGCCAAAACGGCGGGCAAGGCCATAGGCGTAATCCGTCGCCCCCATTTTTGGGATCGATGGCCCGCCGGTGGCGATGACCAGCGCCGGCGCGGTCGCGACGCGGTCGCCGTGCGCCACGCTGAAGCGCCCGTCGGCATGCGATACCGCGCCGATGCTGTGCCCCAAGCCGATTGTCACCCCGCCGGCCTCGCATTCATCGACCAGCATCGCGACGATCTGCCGGGCACTGCCGTCGCAGAACAGCTGGCCGAGGGTCTTTTCGTGGTAGGCGATGCCGTGCTTTTCGACGAGCGCGATGAAATCGGCGGGCATGTAGCGGCGCATCGCGCTTTTGGCGAAGTGCGGATTGGCCGAGATATAGCGTTCGGGCAGCGCGCCGACATTGGTGAAATTGCACCGGCCCCCGCCTGAAATCAGGATCTTCTTGCCCACTTCATCGGCGTGATCGATGACGAGAACGCGCTTGCCGCCCTGCCCGGCCACCGCCGCGCACATCAGCCCGGCACCGCCGCCGCCCAACACGATGGCATCATAATCATGGTTCTGCATCGCCGCGGCGTGTCGCAAGCGCCGGAAAAGCGCAAGTTCATTCCGTTTGTGCCGGCGCGTTGTGCGCGCGACCACCCCGCACTAGCATTGCAGACAAGGAGCATCGCCATGAAGATCGACTGGAACGCCGACGCGCTCGCCGTGCTGCCCGCCATGGTGGCGCTGCGCCGCGACATCCACGCCGATCCCGAGCTCGGCCTGATGAACCCGCGCACGACAGCGCGCATCCGCGACGCGCTCGCCGGCCTGCCGCTGACCATCACCGCAGGGCCATCGACCAGCGGCATCATCGCCACGCTGGCGGGGCCGCAAAACGGTCGCACCGTGCTGCTGCGCGGCGATACCGACGCACTGCCGCTGCACGAGGATACCGGCCTCGATTTCGCCTCCGCCACCCCCGGCGCCATGCACGCCTGCGGCCACGACAGCCATGTCGCGATGCTCGTCGGCGCGGCGAAACTGCTCTGCGCCCGCCGCGACACCCTCGCCGGCAGCGTGCAATTCATGTTCCAGCCCGGCGAGGAGGGCCATCACGGCGCGCGTTTCATGCTCGATGATGGCCTCATCGACCCGCTGCCCGACGCGGCATTCGCGCTGCACATCATGCCCAATGCCCCGCACGGCGTCTTCGGCGGCCGGCCCGGGCCCCTGCTCGCCGCGACCGATCGCCTGCATGTCACCATCACCGGGCGCGGCGGCCATGCCTCGATGCCGCACGACGCGCTCGATCCGGTGCCGATCGCCTGCGAAATCGTCGGCGCGATCCAGAGTTTCGTCACCCGCCAGGTCTCGGTCTTCGATCCCGCCGTCGTCACCATCGGCAAGATCGAGGCCGGCACCACCGACAATATCATCCCCGAGACCGCGAAAATGCTCGGCACCATCCGCACGCTCAGCCCGAAAGCCCGCGCCAGCGTCGCCGCCGGGCTGGCGCGGCTCGTCACCGGCATTGCCGCCGCGCATGGCGCCACCGCCGATGTCCGCATCGAACAGGGCTTTCCGGTGACGATGTGCGACGCGCGCGCCGTGGCGTTCGGCCAGCGCGTCATCGAAAACACGCTCGGCACCGACGCCTGGCGCACCATGGCGAGCCCGGTGATGGGCGGCGAAGACTTTGCCTATGTGCTCGAAAAAGTGCCCGGCGCGATGTTCTTCCTCGGCGCAGCGCACGAAGGCAGCGACTGGACCGCCTGCTGCGGCCTCCACAGCAATCGCATGCTGCTCGATGAAAGGGTCATGGCGCGCGGTGCAGCAGCCCACGCAGCCCTTGCCGAGGCGTTTCTGGCCGGGGGTTTCGACGCCTAGCGCGGCTTTTCAGATATCCGAAAACCCGAACGGCGCGCTGGCCCGGCGGAAATCGTCGGGCAGCACCGGGCGCCCCAGCGGCGGCGCCGACCGCGCCGTACACTTGGTGCGGTGGCACAAATGGCACGCCACGCCGATCGGCGTCGCGGTTTCCGGCCCCGGACTGCCCGGATCCTGGGTATAGACCAGCCGCCCGGCGTGTTCGGCCGCGCAGCCGAGCGCAATCGCCCGCTCCACCCGCAGCGAGCCATAGGCACCGCCGCCCGCCGTCACCGTGCGCGCGATCGAGAAAAAACGCTGGCCATCGGGCAGTTCGAGCCATTGCGTGACGATCTCGCGCGGCCGGCGAAACACCTGGTGCACGCTCCACAACGGGCAGCCACCGCCGTGGCGGGCAAAGGGAAAGCCGGCGCCATCGAGGCGTTTCGACACATTCCCAGCCTGGTCGACGCGGATAAAGAAGAACGGCACGCGCTCGTCGCCGGGTTTCTGCAACGTCGTCAGCCGGTGCGCCGTCTGTTCAAAGCTCGCGGCAAACTGCCGGGCAAGCTTTTCAACGTCATAGCGACGCGTTTCGGCGGCCTGGGCAAAGGCCGTATAGGGCATCAGCACCGCCGCGGCGGCATAGCTGGCGAGCGCCTTGTGCGCCAGCCGCTCACCCGATTCGGTGGCGAAACCGCCGCGACCAAGCTCGGCTTCGATCTCGCTGCGCATTTCCAGATAAGCCAGCTGCACCGCCAGTTGGAACGTCTGGCTGGCGGTATCGAGCGTTTCGTCGAGCAGCACCTGGTCGCGGTGGCGATCATAGCGCCGCATCGCGCCCCCCATCACCTCGGACGGCAGCCGGCGGACGCGCAGCCGGTGCTTGGTCTTGAGGTACGCCACCAGCCCGCCGGCCTCTGCCACCGCCGCCGCCAGCCGCTCGCCGACATCATCGAGGCTGGCGAAATTGTTGCGCCGGGCCGCGAGGAACCGCCGCGCCTCGGCAACCGGGTCGGACGCTTCGGAGGCGTTGTCGCGCGCCTCGGCACCGCGATCGGCGAGCGCCAGATGCTCCTCGCGATAGGCAGTGTACAGCCGCAGCAGCGCATCGGTGATCCCCGGAAATCCGGTCACCACATCGGCGGTTTCCAGTGCCGGCACGTCGATATCGGCAAACATCGGGTCCTTGAGCAGCGCCTGCAGTCGCGCCGTCTGTTCGCCGCCGGCATCATGCGCCAGATCGGCCATGTCGATCTTGTAGATGCGCGCCAGCCGCAGCAGCATGTCGGCGGTCAACGGCCGCTGGTTGCGTTCAAGCAGCGCAACGTACGAGGCGGATATTTCGAGATCGGCCGCCATATTGGCCTGGGTCAGCCCCATGTCGCGGCGCAGGCGGCGCAGGCGTGGCCCCATATAGACCGGACGTTCGTTGGACACGGCTCGACTCCTGCGCGATGTGCAGTCCTTACAACATTACAACGAAAGCCTGTAAAGTCTTACAGCTGAACTTCGCGGCGGCTTTGCGGTGCCGACAACTGCGCCTACGCGGCACTGCAGCAATTCCGTAACACGGGGCCGACCATGTCGTATCAAGACCATATCAACCAGGTGAACACGCTCATCGGCAAGCAGAAGGGCACATGGGACGGCATCAGCGCCGAATCCGTCGCCCGCATGCGCCTGCAGAACCGGTTCCAGAATGGCCTCGAGATCGCCAAATACACCGCCGCGATCATGCGCCGCGACATGGCCGCCTATGATGCCGATCCGGCCAATTACACCCAGTCGCTGGGCTGCTGGCACGGCTTCATCGGCCAGCAGAAGATGATTTCGATCAAGAAGCACTTCGGTTCGACCGAGCGCCGCTACCTTTACCTGTCGGGCTGGATGGTCGCCGCGCTGCGTAGCGATTTCGGACCGCTGCCCGACCAGTCGATGCACGAAAAGACCAGCGTTCCGGCGCTGATCGAAGAGCTCTACACCTTCCTGCGCCAGGCCGACGCCCGCGAGCTCGGCATGATGTTCCGCGACATCGATGCCGCCCGCGCCGCCGGTGACCAGCTGAAGGAAAAGCAGCTGCTCGCCGCCGTCGACAATTACCAGACGCATGTCGTGCCGATCATCGCCGATATCGACGCCGGCTTCGGCAATGCCGAGGCGACCTATCTGCTCGCCAAGAAGATGATCGAGGCCGGCGCCTGCGCGCTGCAGATCGAGAACCAGGTGTCCGATGAAAAGCAGTGCGGCCACCAGGACGGCAAGGTCACCGTGCCGCATGAGGACTTCCTCGCCAAGGTCCGCGCCTGCCGCTACGCCTTCCTCGAACTCGGCATCGATGATGGCATCATCGTCACCCGCACCGATTCGCTCGGCGCCGGGCTGACCAAGCAGATCGCCTACAGCCGTGAGGCGGGCGACATCGGCGACCAGTACAACAGCTTCCTCGACTGCGAGGAGATCACCGACATCGCGCAGGCGAACGGCGACGTGATTATCAACCGCGGCGGCAAGCTGATGCGCCCGA
>JBBQKM010000215.1:0-5524 GCA_038326915.1 Sphingomonadales bacterium | reverse complement strand
GGTTGCAGCGCTGCGGGCGCTGTCGCGGGTCTAACTGCTCGCCCAGCGCGGCAGCCTGCGCCCCCAGCTGCAGCGCGCCGAAAGGCCGGCAGGGGCAGGGCCGGCCGCGACTATCGTCCCGGCGCGGGCGGCGCCGCGACCCGGGCGGCCGCGCGATCCGGCGCTGCCGCTGGCCGAAACGCTCGAATACTGGAATGGCTATGGCGGCTTCCACGCCGATGGCCGCGA
The DNA here is from genome assembly GCA_038326915.1 of Sphingomonadales bacterium. Classification (GTDB taxonomy): domain Bacteria; phylum Pseudomonadota; class Alphaproteobacteria; order Sphingomonadales; family Sphingomonadaceae; genus Sandarakinorhabdus. The sequence continues at coordinate 5,296 of JBBQKM010000215.1, read as the reverse complement.
ATATGCGATCATCCTCGGCGACCGGCAGACGACACCGGCGCCGTGGATCAACGTGCTCGCCAACCCCGGCTTCGGCTGCCAGGTCTCCGCCGATGCGCTGGGCGCGATCTGGTCGGGCAACGCCCGCGAAAACCAGCTGACCCCCTGGTCGAACGACACGGTCAGCGATCCGCCCGGCGATGTGCTGTATCTGCGCGATCTCGACAACGGCCATGTCTGGACGCCGACCCAGGCGCCGGCCGGCTGCGGCGGCACGCGCATCACCCGCCACGGCTTTGGCTACAGCCGTTTCCATTCGGTCGGCCATGGCATCGAAAGCGACCTGCTGGTCCATGTGCCGATGGACGCGCCGCTGCGGCTGGCGCGGCTGACCTTGCGCAACCTGAGCGACCGGACGCGGGCGCTGTCGGTCACCGGCTATGCCGAATGGGTGCTGGGCCAGGCGCGATCGAAGACGGCGGCGCATATCGTCACCGAACATGATGCCGAAACCGGTGCGCTGTTCGCGCGCAACCCGTTCGATGCCGAAACCGGCACACGCATCGCCTTTGCCGACATGGACGGCTGTCAGACCGGCTGGACCTGCGACCGCGCGACCTTCGTCGGCCGCGGCGGCAGCCTCGCCAGCCCGCAGGCGCTGGCACACGACACCCCGCTCGCGGCAGCGAGCGGCGCCGGGCTCGACCCGTGCGCCGTGCTGATGACCGGCGTGACGCTGGCACCGGGCGAAAGCTGCGAGATCGTCTGGACGATCGGCCAGGCCGAGGATCGCGAGGCGGCGCGAGACCTCATCCGACAATGGCGCGAGATCGATCACGATGCCGAACTGGCGCGCACCACCGCGCATTGGCAGGCGACATTGGGCACCGTGCAGCTGCGCAGCCCCAATCGCGCCATGGACATCATGCTCAACGGCTGGCTGCTCTACCAGGTGCTCGGGTGCCGGGTCTGGGGCCGCGCCGGATTCTACCAGGCGAGCGGCGCCTATGGCTTTCGCGACCAGTTGCAGGATGGCGGCGCGTTGCTGCTGGCGCGGCCCGATCTCGTGCGTCCGCACCTGCTGCGCGCCGCGGGGCGACAGTTCCGCGAAGGCGATGTCCAGCATTGGTGGCTACCCGAAAGCGGCCGCGGCGTCCGCACCCGCATTTCAGATGATCGCGGCTGGCTGGCGCTGTCGGTCGCCGATTATGTCGAATCGACCGGCGACGCGGCGATCCTCGACACGCCCATCCCCTTCCTCGAAGGGCGCCAGCTCGAACCCGGCGAACATGACGCGTTCTTCCTGCCCGGCACCAGCAGCGACACCGCGTCGCTCTACAGCCATTGCGCCCAGGCGCTCGACCAGTCGGTGGCGCTGACCGGCACGCTCGGCCTGCCGCTGATCGGCGGCGGTGACTGGAACGACGGCATGAACCGCGTCGGCGAGGGCGGCCAGGGCATGAGCGTCTGGCTCGGCTGGCACCTGATCCACGCGATCAACCGCTTTGCACCCTTCGGCGAAGCGCGCGAGCCCGAGCGCGCCGCCGCGTGGCGCCGCCATGCCGAAAGCATCCGCGAGGCCATCGAAGCGGTCGCCTGGGATGGCGAATGGTATCGCCGCGCCACCTATGACGATGGCACCTGGCTGGGATCGCAGGACAGCGACGAGTGCAAGATCGATTCGATCGCGCAGACCTGGAGCGTCATCAGCGGTGCCGGCGACCCAGCGCGCGCCGCGCAGGCGATGGCATCGGTGCAGCGCCATCTCGTCGACCCGCAGGCACAGCTGGTGAAGCTGTTCACGCCGCCGTTCGACCGAACGACGCATGATCCGGGCTATATCCGCAGTTATCCGCCGGGCCTGCGCGAAAATGGCGGCCAGTACAGCCATGCCGCGATGTGGACGATCGTCGCGGCGGCGCAGATGGGCGATGGCGACGCCGCCGTGACGCTGTTCGACATCATCAACCCGATCAACCACGCCCGCGATGCCGCGACGGCGGCACATTATCGGGTCGAACCCTATGTGCTCGCCGCCGATGTCTATTCGGTCGCGCCCAACGCCGGCCGCGGCGGCTGGACCTGGTACACCGGCGCCGCCGGCTGGATGTACCGCGCCGGGGTGGAAAACATCATCGGCCTGCGCCGCGTCGGCGCGACGGTACAGCTGAAGCCGTGCCTGCCGGCGGACTGGCCGGGGATCACGGTGACGCTGCAGCTGGGCGAGGCGAATTACACGATCGAGATCGGCCGCGCCACTGCCGGGACGGTGCCCGATGCCGAACTTAACGGAGTGGCGCTGGTCGTGGAAAACGGCGCGACGGAGTGGGATCTGACACCGGGAGACCACAGGGTTCGCCTGGCTATGTAATGGGGTGAAGGGGCCGTCGGCCCCTTCCCGCCGGAGGCAAAGAAAAAGGGCCGCCCCTTTCGGGACGGCCCTTTTCATTGATATCCCGCAGGATCAGTCGCGAGGACCGGTCAGGAAGTCCGGCAGGCTGCCGCCTTCCGACGGCGCTTCGTCGCGCGGCGCGCGCTCGGGGCGCGGGCCACGATCGTCGCGGCGCGGGCCACGATCACCACCATCACGACGCGGACCACGGTCATCACGACCACCGCCGTCGCGGCGCGGGCCACGATCGGAGCGCGGGCCGCGATCGTCGCCACCTTCACGCGGCGGGCGCGTGTCGGCGATTTCCTCGCCGGTTTCCTGATCGACGAGACGCATCGACAGGCGAACCTTGCCGCGTTCGTCGACAGCGAGGACCTTGACCTTGACCTGCTGGCCTTCGCTCAGCACGTCCTTGACGACGGCGACACGCTCGTTCTTGATTTCCGAGATGTGGACGAGACCGTCCTTGCCACCCATGAAATTCACGAACGCGCCGAAATCGACCATCGACACGACCTTGCCGGTGTAGATCTTGCCGACTTCGGCTTCCATCGTGATGCCTTCGATCCACTTCCGTGCGGCGGCGATCTTTTCCGGATCCGACGAGGCGATCTTGACCGTGCCGTCGTCTTCGATGTCGACCTTGGCGCCGGTCGTCGCGACGATTTCGCGGATGACCTTGCCGCCGGTGCCGATGACGTCACGAATCTTGTCCTTGGGCACCTGCATCGTTTCGATGCGCGGCGCGTGGGAGGACATTTCCTCGCGGGTGTGATCGAGCGCCTTGGCCATTTCGCCAAGGATGTGGGCGCGGCCGGCCTTCGCCTGATCGAGCGCGACCCGCATGATCTCCTCGGTGATTCCGGCGATCTTGATGTCCATCTGGAGGGCAGTGACGCCTTCCGAGGTGCCGGCAACCTTGAAGTCCATGTCACCCAGATGATCTTCATCGCCCAGGATGTCGGACAGGACGGCAAAATCCTTGCCTTCGAGGATCAGGCCCATGGCGATCCCGGCGACCGGGCGCGTCAGGGGTACACCGGCGTCCATCAGCGCCAGGCTGGCGCCGCAGACGGTGGCCATCGACGACGAACCGTTCGATTCGGTGATGTCCGACAAAACGCGGATCGTGTAGGGGAACGCTTCCTTCGTCGGCAGCACGCCATGAACGGCGCGCCAGGCGAGCTTGCCATGGCCGATGTCGCGGCGGCTGGGCGCCCCGAAGCGACCGACTTCACCGACCGAATAGGGAGGGAAGTTATAGTGCAGCATGAAGCGTTCGTAGCGCAGGCCGTCGAGGCCATCGATCATCTGCTCGGCATCGGCGGTGCCCAGCGTCGTCGAAACGATCGCCTGGGTTTCGCCGCGCGTAAACAGCGCCGAACCATGGGTGCGCGGCAGGAAACCGACCATCGCTTCGATCTGGCGCACTGTCTTGGTGTCGCGGCCATCGATGCGGCTGCCGTCCTTCAGGATGGCACCGCGGACGATCTCGCCTTCCAGCTTCTTGAACAGCTTGCCGGCTTTTTGCTGGGTGGCGCTGTCGGCATCGGCGAACAGCGGCTTCATCTTGGCCTTGGCATCGCCGAGCGCCTGCTGGCGGTCCGACTTCTTGGTCAGCTTGTAGGCGGCGGTGATGTCCTTGCCGACAGCCTTGCGGATCTGCGCCAGCATGGCGGTGTTGTCCGGCAGCGCCAGTTCCCAGGGGTCCTTGGCAGCCTTTTCAGCGAGCCCGATGATCGCATCGATCACCGGCTGGATGCCGCGGTGGGCAAACATCACGGCGCCGAGCATTTCGTCTTCCGAAAGCTCCTTGGCTTCCGATTCGACCATCATCACCGCGTCATGCGTACCGGCGACGACGAGATCGAGGCGACCGGCGGCGATCTGCGCCTTGGTCGGGTTGAGGATATATTCGCCGTCGTTGAAGCCGACACGCGCCGAAGCGATCGGGCCCATGAACGGCACACCGGAAATGGTCAGCGCGGCCGATGCGGCGATCATCGCGACCATATCGGCCTCGTTTTCGCTGTCATAGCTCAACACCTGGCAAATCACGTTGATTTCGTTGTAGAAACCTTCAGGGAACAGCGGACGCAGCGGGCGATCGATCAGGCGGCTGGTCAGCGTTTCATGCTCGGTGGCACCGCGCTCGCGCTTGAAGAAACCACCCGGGATGCGGCCGGCGGCGGAATATTTTTCCTGGTAATGGACGGTCAGCGGAAAGAAATCCTGGCCTTCCTTGACGCTCTTGGCAGCCGTGACGGCGCAGAGGACGACGGTTTCGCCATAGGTGGCGAGGACGGCGCCATCGGCCTGGCGGGCGATGTGGCCGGTTTCAAGGGTCAGCTTGCGGCCGCCCCATTCGATTTCCTGTTTGTGGATATTGAACATGGTAACGTCTTTCGTATCAGCACGACGGCCCTATTGCCGCAACGCTTGCCTGCAGTTCCGCCAATGCGGCGGGCGAGCCCCGGCGACCATCGCCGGAGCCCGATAAACGAACGGCCCCGCAGTAGGGGCCGTCCGGGGTTATTTGCGAAGGCCGAGCTTCGCGATGAGATCGGTGTAGCGCGCGCTGTCGATCTTCTTGAGATAGTCGAGCAGCGAGCGGCGCTTGTTGACGAGGACGAGCAGGCCGCGACGGCTGTGATTGTCCTTGGCATGCGTCTTGAAATGTTCGGTCAGGTTGGCAATGCGCTCCGAAAGGATGGCAACCTGGACTTCGGGCGAACCCGTGTCGTTGGCGGCGCGGGCATTGTCCTTGATGACGTCAGTCTTTCGTTCAGCGGTAATCGACATCGGATACTCCTTATTTGAAGCCCGAGGGCTAGAGATTGAACCCGCGCAATACCCGGACCGCTTCTGGGTCGATCTCGACCAGCGCCACGGGAACAGAGCCGAGGCAGGCGAGATAGGTGCCGG
>JBBQKM010000214.1:0-5527 GCA_038326915.1 Sphingomonadales bacterium | reverse complement strand
AAGAAAGGGGATGGCCTAGCGGCGGCCGTCGTCGAAGCGCAGCTCGACATGATAATCGGCGCGAAATTCGAGATAGGTGATGGTTTCGGGCGCGTCCGACAGCAGCGCCAGGAATTCGTGGAAATTGGCGGTGGTCGTGTTGTCCGAACACGGCGTGCCGATGACATAGAGGCGTTCAAAGCCGAGTTTCGCCTCCAGCGCGCGCAGTGCATGGACCTGGCAGGGGATGCCGATGATGGCGACGCGCTTGTAACCGGCAGCCTGTGCCGGTTCGAGCAGCGCCAGCAGCGGCGCATAGCCCATGCGCATGCCGCGCACCTGCGCCATGCCGGCCGCCTTGGTGACGATCACCGGCACCGGCTTCCATTTGTCATCCGCGTCGGGCGCCATCGTCAGCACCGCCTCGACGGCGCCGCTGTCGAGCAGTTTTTCGGCAATGCGCGTCGTGATGCCGGTCCATTGCGCGCCTGCGATCGGCGCCTTCAGCGACGCGCGCAGCATCTGGCGAAAGGGGCCGAAGAACAGCTCGTCGGGCTTGGCAAGGTCGCGCGCGCGGCCGTGGACGCGGGTTTCGAGCGCCGCATAGTCGGGCTTGATGAACTGGCAGGCGGTGCCGCAGTCGTTTGGCGTGCTGCTGCGCGAGAGGCCGCAATCGGTGCACAGGCTGCGGGGGACGGCGGCGGCGAGCGGCGGCGCCCAGTCCGTTGGTTTTGCATCATCGAGGCTCATGCGGCGACCGTGGCGGAAGCGCGGCAGCGTCGCAAGGGCATCACAGCTTCAGCGCGGCCTGATAACCGGTCATTTCGAGATAGCCGCGCCCGCCGGGCACCGTCACGGCGCCTTCCCAATAGACCGGCCCGCCACCGCGCCTGCTGTCGAGTTCCTGGTCATCGAAAAGAGGCGTCACCTTCACGATCAACGGCTTGCCGCGCAGCATGACGGTCACCGCCTGCGCCACAGGGTAGCTTGCGCCGGTGCGCGGCGATCGCCAGCGGCGCAGCGTTGCAAAGCGCACATCGCCTGGCGCCAGCGCCGTCAGCCGGCCATCGGCACCGCGATACGACCCGCCCGCCCACAGTGCCGTGCCGGTGCGGTCGCGGATGCGGAACAATGTCAGCGCGCCGCCGTCATCCATGTTTAGGCCCAGCCAGTCCCAGCCGACCGCCTGCGGATTGAGGTAGTTCGACGACCATTCGCGATCGAGCCAGGCGCTGCCGGTGACCGTGACCTTGCGGCCGTTTTCGACGACTGTTCCCGTCACTTTAAGATGCGGCAGGCTGTAATAGTGACTGGCATCGCCCGGCGCCGGCCCCTTGCGGCTGAACCCGCGATCGCCCTGCAACAGCGGCGGCTGCGTCGGCGCCAGCGCGAGATCGAGCGCATAGCCATCGCCCTGCACCCGGGTGCGAAACACGCCGTCGGCGCCGCGCCGCATCGCCCAGTCATCGATATGCACATCGGTATCCGCGGTCGCCGCCTCGGCAAGGCCGAAGCCGGCGCGGGCGATGCGCTGGTCATGCCGCAAATGCCCGCGTTGCGGATCGGACAGCGCCGCATGGGCGAACAGCACCTGGCGCGGCGCAAAGGCGCTCGGATTGGCCATGTCGACCGGCGGCCGGGTGCGAAAGAACGTCACCTGGAACCCGCGCTGCGTGCCATCGGGCAGTTTCAGCCAGCCGGTCGCATACCACCATTCGGTGCGAAACGCCGGGTGCGCGCCATGATCGCGCGGGAATACGATCGGCACGCCCGGCCGCACCGGGGCATAATCCACCGGCGCTGCCGCCAGCAGCAACAGGGCGAGCAGCCACCTCACCAATCGTCACGCACGGCGCGCACCGCATCGGCCGAAAGTGCCTGCCGCCCGGCGAGCACCGCCGTCCCCGCCGCCGCGCCGACCAGCGCCAGCGCCAGCGCCGCAAACAGCGGCCACGGCAGTTGCGTGTCCATCGTCCAGTGGAACGACTGTGGGTTGACGACATGGATCAGCACCTGGCTCATCACCACGCCCAGCCCCAGCCCGGCGACGACGCCGACCAGCCCGAGCAGCGCGCCTTCGGCCGCCAGCATCGCCATGACCTGGGCGCGTCGCACGCCGATATGGCGCAGCATCCCGAACTCCCGGACGCGCGCCAGTGTCTGCGCCGAAAAGGTCGCGGCGACGCCGATCAACCCGATGGTGATGGCGATTGCTTCCAGCGCATAGGTGATGGCGAAACTGCGATCGAAGATGGTCAGCGCCATCGCCCGCATCTGCCGCGGTTCGCCGAACATCGCCTGGCCGCCGACGCCGGCGGGCAGGCGGGATCGCAGCGCCTTGATGACCGCCGGCACATTTGCGCCCGGCGCCACGTCGATCGCCGCCTCGGTCATCGTCCGGTCGCCCGTCACCTGCGCGAAATCGCTGTCGCGCATCGCGATGGCACCGAATTGGCGTGCATAATCGCGCCACACGCCCGCCACCACCACCGGGCGATCGGCGCCGCCCAAGGGCAGCGCAAAGCGGTCGCCGGGTTTCAGGCCGTACAGCCAGCCCATCGGTTCCGACACCCAGACCGGCGTTGCGCCCGCGGGCACCGCGACCGTGGTGCCGATCATTGCAAGGTTCGCCGCCGGGTCGCGCTGGCCCGACAGGATCACCGGCGGCTTGTCGGCGGCCAGCCGCAGCGGCAATTGCCGGACAAACCGGATGTTGCCCACCCCCGGCGTCGCCGCCAGCCGGGCCTGCGCCGCCGGGTCCAGGCCCCCGGCCTCGGCGCCTTCGAGGTGGAGATAGATGTCCGACGGCAGGATCTGCACCAGCCAGGCATCGACCGAGCCGCGAAAGCTGCTGACCATCACCGCCATCGCCACCATCAGCGCCGTCGACGCGACGATACCGCACAGTGCCACCGCAGCCTGGCCCGGCGCACCCCATAGCCGCTTGACGGCAAGATCGAGCGCCGGTGGCAGCCGCAAGCCTTGCAGCGGTGCCAGCAGCACTCGCGCCAGGCGCGGCATGATGGCGATGCCGCCCGCCAGCAGCAGCGCCATCGCCGCATAGCCGAGCAGCGGCAGCCCCCACAGCGGTGGCGCCAGCGCCGCAAGTCCGCCCGCGGCCAGCAGCGCCAGCCCAGGCCAAGCCAGCGGCACGGCGCGCGGATCGCCGGCATCGCCCGCCGTCTTCAGCGCCACCGCCGGCCGTGCCCGCGCCGCCGCCAGCGCCGGCACCAGGCTGCTGCCCACCGCCACCGCCACGCCGATTGCCGCGAACGCCAGTGCCGCAACTGGTGCGAAATCGAGCCGCGCGCCGTCGCGCACATAGCCGCCGCCAAGATCGCCGCCGAACCGCGTCACCGCCTGGTCGGCGAGCGCATAGCCAAGGCCGATACCCAGCGCCGCGCCGATCGCCCCGAGCAAGGCGCCCTCGACGACAATCTGCACGGTCAGCGCCCGGCGCTGCAGCCCGAGCACCCGCAGCAAGGCGAATTGCGGCTGCCGCCGCGCCACCGACAGCGATTGCGCCGAATAGACGAGGAAGCCGCCGGTCAGCAGCGCCACCATCGCCAACATCTCGAGGTTGACGCGATAGGCGCGCGACAGGCTGTCGCTGCGCTGCGCGGCGCTGTCGGGCGACCCGAGTTCGGCATCGGCGGGCAGGATTCCCGCCAGTCGCGCCTGCACCGTTGCGCGGTCCGCCCCCTCCGCCAGCTGCACGTCGATGCGCTGCAGCCGGCCCAATTGCCCGAACCGCCACTGCGCCGTGGCGATGTCGATGACCGCCAGCGCCTGGTCGTCGCCGGCGCCCGGCATCACCCCGGCGATGGTGAACCGCTGCGGCGGTGCATCGACTGCAAGGCGGCGCGCGACACGAAGATCGCGTCGCTGTCGAAGCCGGCGGCGCGGCGCGAATCGATTCCGGATCCACTGCGCACTGGCATGCCGATCAGGCTCGGCGTAACCTTGGCGGCGCGCAGCACGTCGATGCCCAGCAGCGTCAGCCGGCTGCCGGTGGCCGTGGTGCCCGGAATCGCCAGCTTACCGGTGCTGGCGGCGAGCTCGACGACCGGACTGGCGCTGGCGACACCTGCGACCATGGCCACGCGCGGGTACAGCCCTTCCGCAAATCCCGCCGGCGTCGCCGAATGGACCTGCAGATCGGCGGCGCCGTTGACGCTGGCGATGGCGCGATCGAAACTCGCCAGCGCCGTGCGGTTGACCAGATGCACCGCAAAGCCCAGTGCCACGCCGATCGCGATGGCCAATATCCCGACGATGAGCCGCGCCGGATGGGCGCGCCATTCCCCGATGGCCATCCAGCGCGCCGGGACGATGGGGAGAGCCCCCCGGCCCACCACGGCGCTCATCGCGGCACAAGGCCCGACGCGCCGAGCACGAGCACCCGGTCGGCGACGGCGGCCGCGCGGTCGCTATGGGTGACGATAACCGCCGCCGCCCCTGACGCACGCGCCTCGGCCAGCAGCAGCGCCAGGATCCGCTCCGCCGTTTCGGGATCGAGATTGCCCGTCGGTTCATCGGCGAGGATCAGCGCCGGGCGGTGCACCAGTGCGCGGGCAATGGCGATGCGCTGCAACTCGCCGCCCGATAATTGCGCCGGGTAATCATGGCCGCGGCCCCCCAGCCCGACCTTGGCCAGCATCGTCTCCGCACGCGCCAGCGATTCCGCCGCCGGCCCATGCGCGAGCACCAGCGGCAGGGCGATATTCTGCGCCAGGGTCAGGTGCGGCAGGATATGAAAGGCCTGGAAAACAAAGCCGACATGATCACGGCGCAACAGCGTGCGGGTATCATCATCCAGCCCGGCGAGGTCGCGGCCGGCAATGGCGATGTGCCCGGCATCGGCGACATCGAGTCCGGCAATCAGGTTGAGCAACGTCGATTTGCCAATCCCCGATTCGCCCATGATTGCGATGATTTCGCCAGGAGCGACGGCGAGATCGAGGCCCGCAAACAAGCGGCGCCCGCCCGGCACCGCCTTGGCGAGGCCGCGGATGTCGAGCACGGCAAGGCTGGTGGCGGGGGCATGCATGGCTTTGACCTTAGCCGATACGCCGGCGCGTGGCAGCGGCGCTACAGCCGCACCCGGTATCGAATCGCCGCGCCGGCATCGGGCGGCGCATTGGCGACATGGCCCGGCTGCTGCCGCCAGAACAGCCCGAAGCTCGCAAAGCCGCTGCCGACCGGCCGGCTGTACTGCATTTCCGCCGCCAACTCGCGGCCACTGGGCCCCAGCCGTGTCGCCACCAGAGCGTCCCCGCCCAGCTGCAGCAGCGCATTGCCGGCGCTGCGCATTGGCTGGGCGACGGTGAAACTGGCGCGATCGCCGGCGACAAGCGTGCCGTCATGCGCCAGCGTTAGCGACGCCGCGGTGCCGATCAGCGCGTCGCTGCGCGCGATCAGGCCGCTGCCGTTCAGCGCTGCATCGGTCACGCCGACGCGCGCTTCACCCTGCAAGGTCCAGGCGCCGAATGGCGCGAGCACGCCGATGGTCGCGCTGGTCGTCGTCGCGCCGTCGATGCCGAACGCC
>JBBQKM010000213.1:0-5529 GCA_038326915.1 Sphingomonadales bacterium | reverse complement strand
CGCCGGCAACCGGCGTTGCCCCTGCCGAAAAACCGCTGCCCGATACGCCCTTCGTGCCGCCGACCCATCGCCTCGCCGCGCCGCCGTCGTCGCCGGCCGATGGTGTGCGGGCCCTGGCGCAGCCATCGGCGACCGAAGACTGGAACGCGGCCTGGGTCCGGCGGGGCCTGTCGCTGCGCGAGATCGTCCGCGTTGCCGCCGCCGAACCCTGGCTGCTGCCGATGACGCTGGCCGGCGTCGGCCTGATTGTCATCGCCAGCTTCGCGCGCCGCCGCCAGCGCCGCCGCATCGGTTGGGGCGTGCTTCCCGAACGTGGCGTGCGGCGCGAACGCGGCGAAGCCGGGGATTGATCGCGGCGCCCGGTGCCGTGACCGCGGCGTGACGGGCGCTGCCAATCGAGGCCGCAATGGCCGCATCGGCGTGACTCGCCGTCGCCCGCACCCTACAACGCCGATGTGCCCGTGATCCGCCGCCTGCCCGACAATCTTGTCAACCAGATCGCCGCCGGCGAAGTCGTCGAGCGGCCGGCGGCGGCGTTGAAGGAGCTTGTCGAAAACGCCCTCGATGCCGGCGCGCGGCGCATCGTCATCGACTTGCAGAATGGTGGCATCGATCACTTGTCGGTCAGCGACGATGGCTGCGGCATGGCGGCGGCCGAAATGCGGCTAGCGGTCGAGCGCCATGCCACTTCGAAACTGCCCGATGGCGATTTGTCGGCGATCGCGACGATGGGGTTTCGCGGCGAAGCGCTGCCGTCGATCGCCAGCGTCGCGACCCTGACGCTGACCAGCCGGGCGCGGGCGGCGGGCGCGGCTGGCGCCGGCGACGGCTGGCAGCTGGTCATCGACAATGGCCGCCCGATCGCCGATGGCCCCGCCGCGGCGCCGTTCGGCACCCGCGTCGCCGTCGATGGCCTGTTCGCCGCGGTGCCGGCGCGGCGCAAGTTCCTCAAATCCGAACGGTCCGAACTGGCGGCGTGCATCGATGTCGTGCGCCGCCTGGCGATGGCCCGCCCCGAAGTGGCGTTCGAAATGCGCCACGGGGCTGCGGATGGCGGCAGTCGCCGGCTGCTCGCGGTCGCCGCGGCGCCCGATGCCGGCCCGGCGGCGCTGGTCGCGCGGCTGGCGGCGCTGCTGGGACCCGATTTCGCCGACAATGCCGTGCCGATCGATCTGGAGCGGGAGGGCATCGCCCTCGGTGGCCTCGCCGGCATCCCGACCTACAATCGCGGCATTGCCGACCACCAATATCTGTTCGTCAACCGGCGCCCGGTGAAGGATCGCATGCTCATCGGCGCGCTGCGCGGCGCCTATCAGGATCTGCTGGCGCGCGATCGCCATCCGGTGGTGGCGCTGTTCCTCGAGGTGCCGGCCGATTTCGTCGATGTTAACGTCCACCCGGCCAAGACCGAGGTGCGCTTTCGCGACGCGGCGATGGTGCGCGGGATGATCGTCTCCGGGCTGCGCCGCGCGCTCGATGCGGCGGGACACCGGGCGTCGACGCAGGTCAGCGCGGCGGCGCTAGGCGCGTTCAGCGTGCCGAACCAGGCGCTGTCGCGCGTCGGCGATGCGCCGCTGGCCTGGAGCAACGGCGCGCCGCTGGCCGAGCCGCCGCGGCTGTTCAGCGATTTCCCGCCGGCGTTCGTGGCCCCCGATGCCGGGCTGGCACCGCCGGTCGCGCCCGCGCTGTCGGCCGCCGACCATCCGCTCGGCGCCGCGCGGTTTCCGTTGGGCGCTGCGCGCGGTCAGATCGCCAACACCTATATCGTCGCCGAAACCGCCGATGCGCTGATCCTTGTCGACCAGCATGCCGCGCACGAACGGCTGACGCTCGAACGCATGAACGTCGCGCTGGGGCAGGGCGGCGTGGCGGCGCAGGCGCTGCTGATTCCGCAAGTCGTCGAGCTCGATGAGATCGCTGCCGGCCGCATCGGCGATCGCGCCGCCGAACTCGCCGCGCTGGGGCTGGAGGTCGAGGCGTTCGGGCCGACATCGGTGCTGGTGCGCGCCACCCCGGCGCTGCTCGGCAGCCCCGATGTCGAAGGCCTTGTCCGCGATCTCGCCGACGATCTGTCGGCCTGGGGGCGGGCGGTGACCCTGAAGGAACGCCTCGACGGCATCGCGGCGACGATGGCCTGCCACGGCAGCGTCCGCGCCGGTCGCGCGCTGTCCATCGCCGAAATGAACGCGCTGCTGCGCGAGATGGAGATCACCCCGCACAGCGGCCAGTGCAACCATGGCCGGCCGACCTGGGTAAAGCTGGCGCGCACCGATATCGAAAAGTTGTTCGGGCGACGGTGACCGGGCGCTGAAGCCACGCACAGATACCTAATGCGAATCGCTTGCATTAGCAGCGCGAATCAGTGATAACGCGTCGCAACAACGCTGTTTGCGAGGCCGTCCCTTGATCGTCTGCGTCTGCAATGCCCTTCGCGAAAACCAGGTCCGCCAGGCTGCCCGCGTCACCCGCAGCGACTGCCCGGTCAGCGCCTATGCCCAGCTCGGCTGCAAGCCGAAATGCGGCCAGTGCCTGCCCTTTGCCCGCGAAGTGCTCGCCAGGGAAAGCGCCTTCGCCTGACCGGTTGCGACCGCGTTTCAGTCGCATTTCACTGATAAAATTGCATAAAATAGCGGTCGGATTGACCTGATGAGACTGTTGCGCCAATCTTGGCAGCAGTTTTTGTAAAAAGGCACGACAGCATGCGCGGCGATACCAAGGTCATCGAATTTCTCAACGCCGTGCTCAAGGGTGAGCTGACCGCGGTCAACCAGTATTGGCTGCACTACCGCCTGCTCGACAATCTCGGCATCAAGCGGCTGGCCGAGTACGAACGCCACGAATCGATCGATGAGATGAAGCACGCCGACCGGTTGATGGAGCGCATCTTCTTCCTCGATGGCCTGCCGGGGATGCAGGCGCTCAATCGCCTGCGCATCGGCGAGGATGTGCCCGAAATCCTCGCCGCCGACCTGGCGCTCGAACATGAAGCCTGCGCGCTGTTGAAGGACGCGATCGCCCATTGCGAAATCGTCCGCGATTATCCCAGCCGCGACCTGTTCGCCGAAATCCTGTCCGCCGAGGAAGAGCATGTCGATTTCATCGAAACCCAGCAGACGATGATCGGCCAGATGGGCCTGCAGAATTACCTGCAGCTGCAATCGAAGCCGGCGCAGGACTAACCGACGCGCGACGCAAAAAAAGGCGCCGTCCCGGCCGGGACGGCGCCTTTTTTGCAGGCCGAGCGCCGCTTACGCCGGCTTGGCGGGGGCTGCGGCTGCCGGCGCCGCGATGCCGCTGTGGGTGGAGGCGTAAAGGCCCCACAGATTGGCGATGTCCTTCATGCCGGCCTTGTCGCCCACGGATGCGAACGCCTGTTTGGCCAGCCCGGCATTGCCGGCCTTCATCGCGGCAATGCCCTTGAACACCTTGGCCTGGTCGGCGTCGGCACCATTGGCGGCGATCGCCTTGTCATAGGCGGCGATCGCCGGGCCGAACTGGTTGATGCCGAAATAGGCGTTGCCGCCGCGCACCGCCGTCGCCGGGTTGGCGGCGAGCTTGGGCGCTTCGGTCGCGGCCTTGGCGGCCATGCCGGTCGCGGCCTGCGCCAGCTTGGCACCCATTGCGTCGCCGGCGCCACCGCCCTTGGCCAGCGCGCTGGCGGCGATGCCGGCCTGGTTCGACACCAGCGCCAGCTTGGCGAATTCCTGATAATCGGCCGGGCGATCCATGGTGTTGGTCGCGCTGCGCAGGTGATACAGCGCCAGCTTGGCCTCGGGGCGCATCTGTTCCTGCTGGAAATTCACCAGCAGCGTCTTCCACCGTGCCGGCGAGCCATCGACGCGCACCAGCTTTTCGGTGGTGGCGAGATAGCCCTTCTTGTCGCCGGCCTTGTACTGGGCACCGGCAAGGTTCTCGAGATAGATCGGCTTGGGACCGTTGGTCTTGATCAGGTTGTTGTAGGCGGTGACGGCGTCACCGTATTTGCCCTGCTTGACCGATGCCTGGGCGATCAGGATCTGCATGTCCTCGCCGCCGGCCTGGCGGGCGAGCGACGTGGCCTTGGCATAATTGCCGGCCTGGTAATACAGCGGCGCCAGCTGGCGCGGGCTGGCGCCGGCGCTTTCGAGCGCCGCCGCGGCATCGCCATAGCGGCCGGCGCGGGTGTAGACATAGCCGGCCATCTGCGCCGCCTTCTGCTTTTCCTCGGCCGTTGTCGCGGCGCTGCGCGCGGCGTTGACGGCGCTGATGGCGGCGGCGTTGTTGCCGGCCTTGGCGGCCGATGCGGCCTGGTTCAGCGCCTTGCCGACGGCGGGCGACACCGCGGCCGCTGCGGGCAGCGCGGCGCCGAGCGCCAGCGTGGCGATGGCGAGCACGGCGGAACGGTGAAAGGCGTTTGCAGTCGGTCGCATGAAATCCCTCTTCAAGCTGCAGGCGGGGGCCGTCTGCGTGGCGGTTCGAACTTCGATCGCGTCACCCGATGATGGAATGACGCGGCTGGCCGGTGGATGAACGACGCAATGACACGGTATCGCACCCCCCGGGCCGCAAGCAGCGTCACCCTTATCGAATCCGTCGCCGCGTGCAACGGGGATAAATGAACTGTATCGACCGCCGATGCTGCACTTTTGTTGCGCGATGGCCGCGAACCGCCTAATCGCCCGGCATTCACATCTGGGGAGGCCATCATCCGCGCTTTCATCTTTCCGGGCCAGGGCAGCCAGTCCGTCGGCATGGGCCGCGGCCTCGCCGATGCCAGCCCGATCGCCCGTGCCGTGTTCCAGGAGGTCGATGATGCGCTCGGCCAGCATCTGTCACGGCTGATGTGGGAGGGGCCGGAAGACGTGCTGACTCTGACCGAAAATGCCCAGCCGGCGATCATGGCGGTGTCGATCGCGGCGCTACGCGTGCTCGAATCGGATGGCATCCGGCTTGCCGACAAGGCTGCCTATGTCGCCGGCCACAGCCTTGGCGAATATACCGCGCTGGCCGCCGCGGGCTCGCTCGGCCTTGCTGAAACCGCGCGGCTGCTGCGCTTGCGCGGGTCGGCGATGCAGGCAGCGGTGCCGGTCGGCGAAGGCGCGATGGCGGCACTGCTGGGTTTGGGCTTCGAGGCCGTGCAGGCGATCGCCGAGGAAGCATCGCAGGGCCAGGTCTGCGCTGCCGCCAACGACAATGCCCCCGGGCAGGTCGTCGTGTCGGGCCATGTCGAGGCCGTGGCGCGGGCGATGGCGCTGGCGAAAACCCGCGGCGCCCGCCATTCGGTGCTGCTGCCGGTTTCGGCGCCCTTCCATTGCGCGCTGATGCAGCCGGCGGCCGAGGCGATGGCGACGGCGCTGGCCGATTGCGCCGTGCAGCCGCCGTTCGTGCCGCTGGTTGCCAATGTGACGGCAGCCGTCGTTACTGATCCCGATACGATCCGCCGGCTGCTCGTCGAGCAGGTGACGGGCACGGTGCGCTGGCGCGAATCGGTGCTGGCGATGGCGGCGTTGGGCGTCACCGGCTTTGTCGAACTGGGCGGCAAGGTGCTGG
>JBBQKM010000212.1:0-5534 GCA_038326915.1 Sphingomonadales bacterium | reverse complement strand
GCAACGTTGCCGGCGATGACCTGGGCACCGTTCGACGCCTTCTTGATGCGATTGACCGCTTCAGCAACGCGATCGCTATGGCCGTGCGCGGTATCGACGACGATCAGGTCGCATTCGGCGTCGAGCAGCGCCTCGGTGCGTTCGAACCCCAGGTCGCCGACGGTGGTGGCGGCGGCGACGCGCAGGCGCCCGGCGGCATCTTTCGTCGCGTTAGGATAGGTGACAGCGCGTTCGATATCCTTGACGGTGATCAAACCGATGCAATGGCCGGCATCGTCGACAACGATCAGCTTTTCGATGCGGTTACTGTGAAGGATGCGGCGCGCCTCATTCTCGGTGGTGCCCGACTTCACGGTGATCAGATTCTCGTGCGTCATCAGCTCGGCAATCGGCTGGTCGGCATTTTCGGCGAAACGCATGTCACGGTTGGTGACGATGCCGACAAGCCGGCCATTGTCGTCGACGACCGGAAAGCCCGAAATCTTGTGCCGCGCCATCAGCGCGCGGGCGTCGCCCAATGTCTGGTTCGGCGTCATCGTCACCGGGTTGACGACCATGCCGCTTTCAAAGCGCTTGACCTGGCGGACGGCGTTGGCCTGTTCCTCGACGGTCAAGTTGCGATGAAGGACGCCGATGCCGCCGGCCTGCGCCATCACGATCGCCATGTCGGCTTCGGTAACGGTGTCCATCGCCGACGACAGGATGGGGATATTGAGCGTGATGCCGCGGGTGACGCTGGTCGAGGTATCCGCCATGCTCGGCAGGATCGCCGATGCGGCCGGCACAAGCAGGACATCGTCGAATGTCAGGCCGAGGCGAATATCCATGTGGTGAGCGACTCCGGGGGCGATTGAGTCGGGTTTCCATAGGGCGCAGCGCCGCGGAGCGCAATGCGCAGCGACGCGGAGCGCAAGGCGCAGCGTTGCGCGCCGACAGGCGCAAGCTCGGCCGGCGGGGCGGCCGGCCCGTTGCCGGCCGAGCCCGTTCGACGTCACGGCGCGGCTTTGCCGCGACGCCTAGCGCGTAAAGAAGTAAGCGCGGGCAAAGCCCGCGCCGACGTCGGACGGGTTCGGCGGGATTTCCCCGCCGCCCCGCCGTCCGGGCTCGCGCGTGTCCCGGCGCAGCTACGCTGCACCGGGCCGCGCTTCGCCTTATGCGCCGACGAACACCAACCAATATTGCGCCAGCACTTCGCGCGGCCCACCCTTGACCGCCTGCAGCGCCGCCGTGGCACCGGGCTTGTCGCCCGACCGCGCCAGCGCCATGCCGAGGCGCAGGTTTGCCGTCGCCTGGTCGACAACGGGATTGCCGACCGCCTGCTTGTAGAGCGTCGCCGCCTTGGCGAAATCGCCATAGCCGTAATAGGCATCGCCGGTGGCCAGTGCGAGCTTGGCGTTGCCCTTGATTTCCTTTTCGAGGCCCGGCAGCGCGGCCTTGTCGGCCGGGACCTTGGAATCGGCGCTCTTCTTCAGTTCGGCGACCAGCGGCTTGCTGGCGACGAGCATGTTCCTCCTCAGGCCCTCGTTGACGGCATATTGGGCTTCACCCGGAAAACCGCGGCCCAGCGCGGTATCGGCATATTCGACGAAATCACGCTCGCCGTTGAGCGAATTGGTCGCCGCCTGCAGCCGCATGAAATCAAGGTCGCCCTGGTCATCGAGCTTGAAGCTGTCGCGGGTGATGACCAGCACATCGCGCCAGTTGACCGGGTTGGGATAGGCCTTGACCAGCGCCAGCGCTGCCGGCTGCAACTGGCCGGCCTGCTTGCCGTCATAGGCAAAGGCCAGGGCGCGGCGATACCAGGCTTCCGGCACCGGCTGGCCGGCAGCCTTTTGCGCCTCGATTGCCGTATTCAGCGTGGCAACCGCCTTGCCGGTCTGCTTTTGCGCGCCATAAAGCTCGGCCAGCGCCACCTGCGATTCGCCGTCAGCGGGGTTAAGCTTGACCAGCTGTTCGAAGGCGACGGTCGCGGCGTTATAGTCCTTGCGATTGAGCGCCAGCGACCCGACGGTCTTGTAAAATTTGCCCTGGTCGGCGGCCGGCACCTTGCCGGTGGCTAGCATCTTTGAAAGCGTCTGTTCGACGAGGGCATTGTCCTTGAGGCCGATGGCGGCATTGAGCTTCAGCGACAGCGCCAGATAGGCGTCGTCCTCGGCCGTCGGCGGCACGGCATCGAGCTCGGCAAGCTTGGCGAGGCCGCCGGCATTGTCACCGGCCTGCATCATCTTCTGCGCCGCCATCAGCACGGTGGCATAGGGCTTTGACAGCTTCGGCGGCTTGGGCGCGGCCGGCGCCGGCGGGTCCTTGGCGAGCACCGGGGCAGCGGTCAGCGCCGCGCCGGCCAGCAGGGCAGCGGCAAGGCCGCGCGTCAACATCGTCATTGGTCAAACCTCCCAGAATGATAGTGCATCGGCTAGGCCATTGCCGCTGTTGCGGTCAACATCTGTCATGGCCTTTGGATACGCATTGGCCGCGCCAAGTGCGGCAGCGGCGCTGAACCGGCATTGAACGAGCGGCTTGCACCAACGAAAAAGGCCGGCCCCGTTTCCGGTGCCGGCCTTTCGATCAAGTCGTTTCGTATCGCAATAAAGCGATGCTTACTTCTTCATCGCGTCCTTGGCGGCATCGGCAGCCTTGTCGGCGCCGGCCTTGACGGCGTCGGCAGCCTTGTCGGCGCCAGCAGCAGCGGCGTCGGTCACGGCATCGGCGCCAGCGGCGGCGGCGGTGCTGGTGGCATCGGCGCCAGCGGCCATGGCATCGGCGGCCGGAGCGGTCGCCATTGCATCGGCAGCCGAAGTCGTGTCGGTCGTCGACATGGTTTCGGTGGTCGAGGTGACTTCGGTCGTGGTCGTCGACGTGGTCGTTTCAGCAGCCTTCTCGCCGCAAGCAGCGAGCAGGCCGAGGCTGGCCACAGCCGCCAGCGTCAGAGCAGTCTTCATCTTGAAATTCTCCGTCAAAAAGTCCGCGCAGTCCCCGCGCGTCTCGCCCCATACATAGAAACGGCGGCGTTGCGAAGCGAAAGATTCGCGGGCATGGCTGGCCCGATGAACCTGACCAATAGTCGCAGAATTGCGCCATTTGCCCACCCTGCCGTCAACGGCCTGGTGGCGCTGTCGTTGCTGGCGGGCCTTGGCTACCCGCTCGTCGATGGCCGATTCGGCCTGCCGATGGACATATTGGCAAAGGGTCTGGGGGTCGCCGCACTGGCGCTGGCGGCCTGGATGTTGCCCGGCCGGCGCTGGCTGGCGGCGATCATGGCGGCGGGTACCGCAGGCGATATCCTGCTCGAAATCCCCGGGCTGTTCTTCGTCGGCGCCGGTGCCTTTGCCGTCGGCCATGTCGTCGCCATCGCCTTTTACATCGGCCAGCGCCGCGCGGGGCTGGGCGTGCCCGACCGGATCGCCGCGCTGGCGCTGATCGGTTACGGGCTGGCGATGCCGATGCTGGTGACGCCCGCCGGTGCGCCGGTCGGCGCGCTGATGCTCTATTCGGTGCTGTTGTGCGGCATGGCGACCGCAGCGCTGCTCAGCCGCTTTGCGCCGCGCTGGGTGGGCCTGGGCGCGCTGTTGTTCGTTGTGTCCGACACGCTGCTGATCATGCGGCTGGGCGGATCGCTGGTCGGCAGCGCCGCAGTCCACGGCCTGCTGGTCTGGTACAGCTATTATCTCGGGCAGTTCCTGATCTTCTTCGGCATCGCGACTGCGGAGCGATGATCGATGCCCTCAGCCAACTCATCGAGCACGGCGGCTATGCCGGCATCATCCTGCTGACCTTCATCGAAACCATTTTTCCGCCGCTGCCATCCGAAGTGTTCATGCCGATGGCCGGGTTCGTCGCGGCGCGTGGGCCGCTCACCTTGCCCGGCGTCATCGCCGCCGGCACGCTCGGGTCGTTGGCCGGCGCGTGGTTCTGGTATGCGCTGGGCCGCGCCATCGGCCTCGATCGCACCCGCCAGCTTGCCGCCCGCCACGGCCGCTGGCTGACGCTGCACCCCGGCGATATCGATCGCGGCAGCGCCTGGTTCGCGCGCTATGGCGGGCTGGTCGTGCTGTTCGGTCGCATGGTGCCGGCGATCCGCTCGGTGGTCTCCGTTCCGGCCGGCATCGCGCACATGCCGGTCGGGCGGTTCCTGCTGCTGTCGGGGCTGGGCAGCCTGATCTGGACGAGCCTGCTGATGACCGCCGGCTATCTGCTCGAGGCGCGCTATGCCGAAGTCGCGCGCTGGGCCTCGCCGGGATCGACGATCGTGGTCGGCGGGCTGGTGGCGATCTATCTGTGGCGGCTGGTGCGGTATCGGCCCTGAGCGGAGCGCATGCTGTCACCCCGGCCTTCGCCGGGGTGACAGGATTCGGTTCAGTCCTCGGCTGCCGGCGTCGCGTCGCCGGTGTCGACGACAGCCACATCCTCGCCGCCATCCTCGGCATCGTCCTCGGCCGGGATCAGCGCCGCCGACACGACATGCTCGCCATCGGCCACGTCGAACAGCGTCACGCCCAGCGTCGAACGGCCCTTGATGCCGACCTGGCCGACCATGGTGCGGATCAGCTTGGCCTGATCGGTGACGAGCATAAGCTGGTCGCCGTCGCGCGCCGTGAAGCTGGCCACGACATCGCCGTTTCGATCGCTTTCGCCGATGTTGCGGATGCCCTGCCCGCCGCGCCCCGACAGCCGGTATTCGAACGCCGACGACCGCTTGCCAAAGCCATTGGCCGTCACCGTCAGGATAAACTCCTCGCCGGCGGCAAACTGCGCCATGCGCGTTTCGGACAGCGCGCGCTCACCAGGTTCGGATTTCCACGGCGCCGCCTTCAGATAGTCCTCGCGCTCCTGCGGAGTCGCCGGAAAGGCCTTGAGGATCGACATGGAGATGACCTCGTCGCCCTTGGCGAGTGTCATGCCGCGCACGCCGGTCGAGGTGCGCGAGACAAATTCGCGGACATCGTCGACCGGGAAACGGATCGCCTTGCCGCTGCGCGCCGCGAGGAACACATCATCGGCGGCATCGCACAGCGCCACCGCAATCAGCCGGTCATCATCGCCATCCTCGAACCGGATGGCGAGCTTGCCGGCAGTAGGCACGTTGGTGAAAGCATCCATGGCGTTGCGGCGTACGCTGCCCTTTGCCGTCGCGAACATCACGTGCAGCCGGCCCCATTCGGCCTCGTCCTCGGGCAGCGGCAGGACCGTGGTGATGGTTTCGCCTTCGGCCAGCGGCAGCAGGTTGTTGAGGCTGCGTCCCTTGGCCTGGGGGCTGCCGACCGGCAGGCGCCAGACTTTCTGGCGGTAGACCTTGCCGGCGCTCGAGAAGAACAGCACCGGGTTATGGGTGCTGGTGACGAACAGGTTGGTGACAGCGTCCTCGTCCTTGGTCGCCATCGCCGAGCGGCCCTTGGCGCCGCGCTTCTGGGCGCGATATTCGTCGAGCGCGACGCGCTTGATCCAGCCTGAATGCGTCACGGTGACGACCATGTCCTCGCGCTCGATCAGGTCTTCATCATCGAGGTCGTCGCCCGCCGCGATGATTTCGGACCGGC
>JBBQKM010000211.1:0-5534 GCA_038326915.1 Sphingomonadales bacterium | reverse complement strand
GCCGGCGGCTGGGGCCTTGGCCCCAGACCCCATTTGTGGGGAGCGCCCCTGCCGCCCCGCGCGTCATGCCGGCAACCGCCGGCATCCACCGCGCCGCACCGCACCGCCCCGACCGGCAAAAGTCTCGAAAGTCACCTCGATGCAGGGTGCCGGACGTTCGCCACCCTCCCCCCGCCACGGCATCACGAAGCGCAACAGCATCATGCCCACCCTCCGCGCATAACCAAAAACAATCCTATATCATATCCTATCTGGTTGTTTTTGTCAACCGCCCCCTCTCCCGCCTGCGGGAGAGGCGAGACGCGCGCCAGCGCGCCGGGTGAGGGTGTCCGCGCCCGCGGAAAATAAAAAGAGCCTCCGGCGGCCGGGCCTGAGGCCCGGACCCCGATTGTTTCGTGCGCGCGGGGTCGCTAGAGTAACTTCGTGGGGCTCGAAGAATTTCTGGCAAAGTGGCACGGCACCGAAGGCGGAGCCGAACGGGCCAACTATGGGATTTTCCTGACCGAATTCTGCCAGGTGCTCGGCCTGCCCGACCCCGGCCCGGCCAATTACGATACCGAGACACGCGGCTATCAATTCGAAGCCTTTGTGCGGAAATCCGAAGCCGGCGAGCCCGCCGGCACCGGGCGGATCGACCTGTACAAGCCGCGCCATTTCGTTCTTGAGGCCAAGCAATCCCGCCTGACCCGGAAGGCGACGCCCGATCTGCTGGCAGCCGCGGGGATCGAGGCACCGGCAGCACCGGCGGGGCCGAAATACGATGCGCTCATGCGCGATGCGCGTGGGCAGGCCGAAAACTACGCTCGCGCCTTGCCGGCGGCCGAAGGCTGGCCGCCCTTCCTGATCGTCTGCGACGTCGGCCGCGCCTTCGATATCTATTTCGACTGGTCGGGGATGGGTAAGGACTATGGCCCCTTCCCCGACCGGCAATCCTTCCGCATCGATTTGCTGGAACTGCGCAAGCCCGAGGTTCAGGCGCTGTTCCGTGCCATCTGGACCGACCCGCGCAGCATCGATCCCCGGCTGAAGGCGGCAGAGGTCACGCGCACCGTCAGCGCCCGGCTCGCCGAAGTCAGCAAGTGGCTGGAACAGACGCAGCTGACCCGCACGGCAGGCCAGTCATCGGCCGTGCGCAGCATCGCGGTGGAGGAAACCGCGCTGTTCCTGATGCGGCTGCTGTTCTGCATGTTTGCCGAAGATGTTGGCCTGCTGCCCAAGGGCAAGTTCCAGGATTTTCTCGCCTCGTGCCTGCCCGATGATGTGATGGGCGAAATGGATGCGCCAAAGCTGCGGCGCGGTCTGGAAGATTTATGGGCCCGCATGAACACCAGCGTCGGGGATCGCTGGTCATGGGCGCTGGGCGAGGAGGTGCGCTGGTTCAACGGCGGCCTGTTCGAAAACAACAAGGTGTTCGAACTCGACTGGCGCAGCGTCAAGGAACTGCTGGCGGCGTCGAAATGCGATTGGCGCAGCGTCGAACCGGCGATTTTCGGGGCCTTGCTCGAACAGGCGCTGACGCCGGAAGAACGCGCCAAGCTGGGGGCGCATTACACGCCGCGACCCTATGTCGAGCGGTTGGTCGAAGCGACGATCATGGAGCCATTGCGCGCCGAATGGTCAGCGGTACAGGACGCCGTGGCAGCGGCGGAAGCGGTGGGCGACAACAAGGCGGCGCAGGCATCGTTACAGGCATTCCACGCGCGCCTGAACGCGCTGCGCATTCTCGATCCCGCCTGCGGCACCGGCAATTTCCTGTACGTCGCGATGGAACTGCTGCTCCGCCTTGAAGGCGAGGTTCTGACGCTGCTTGCCGATGTTGGCGCACAGGTGCTGCCCGGCATCGAACCCAAGCAGTTCCTGGGCCTTGAATTGAACCCGCGCGCCGCCGTCATCGCCGAACTCGTGCTGTGGATCGGCTGGCTACGCTGGCGCATCGCCAATGATCCGGCGGCGGTGCCGGAGCCGGTGCTGCAACGCACCGATGCGATCAATTTCGGCGGGCATGGCGGCTATGATGCGGTGCTGGCGCGGACGGACACGGGTGAGGTGGATTTTGCCAACCCGCTTCCGGCCCAATGGCCGGAAGCCGACTTCATCGTTGGAAATCCGCCGTTTATTGGTAAGGGCGTTGCCATGCGTTCCGCGCTGGGCGACGAATACGTAAAAGCGCTTTGGCAGGCACATCCCGACGTAAATCAATCAGCAGATTTTGTGATGTTCTGGTGGGATCGCGCGGCCGCGACACTGACAGCGCCGACCACACGATTGAAGCGGTTTGGGCTTGTTACAACGAATTCCATTACGCAGGGCTTCAACCGAAGGGTGGTACGTCGCCACATCGAGAATGACAGTGCGTCTCTCGTCTTTGGCGTGCCGGATCACCCGTGGACCAAAGTAGGACGCGATGCAGCGGCCGTTCGGATTGCGATGACTGTTGCCGAACGTGGCATCAAGCAGGGTCAGCTAGTAACGGTCATATCAGCCAAGAACATTGATACGGATGCGCCAGATATCCTCACATCGAGCACAATAGGCCGTATAAACAGCGACCTCAGCGTCGGTGCAGATACGACAAACGCGCTTTCGCTAGTGGCCAACTCGGGCTTGGCAGCCAACGGCATGGCAATGCATGGCGGCGGTTTCATTGTTAGTCGTGCGGACGCCATCCAGCTTGGCCTCAACAGCCGGCCCGGTCTGAGTGACCGCATTCTAGACTACGTTGGAGGTAGTGACCTGACATCACGATTGCGCCGGTTGATGGTCATCGACCTGCACGGCATGGACGAAAAGTCTGTGAGGATCGAATATCCCGAGGTTTATCAGCATCTTCTTGCGACCGTCAAACCTGAACGGGATAGGAATAAAGAGCGTTCTCGTAGAGAAAACTGGTGGCTGTTTGGACGCAAGAATACTGCACTGAGAGCAGCAGTAGATGGGCTTCCGCGTTACATTGCCACCACCGAAACAACCAAGCATCGTTTCTTTCAATTTTTACCGAACACTGTACGACCCGACCATATGGTAGTAGCGATTGCTTCTGCCGATAATTATGATTTGGGGATACTGTCTTCTAACGTGCATCTTCAATGGACTTATGCAAATTGCGCACTGCTTGGTGTCGCTTCTTTTGCGCAAGGACACCGGTATACGAAGTCACTCATTTTCGATACCTTCCCCTTCCCAGACCCTACCGCTGAAAAGCGCGTCGCCATCGCCGAGCTAGGCGAGGAATTAGACGCCACGCGCAAAACCATGCAGACCGAGCATCCCGACATCACTTTAACGGGCCTTTACAATCTCGTTGAAAAGGTACGTGCCGGTACGGTGCTAACCACTGCCGAAATCGACACCGCGCGCCGCGCGCGCGCCGGCATTATCCTCGAACTTCACCGCCGGCTTGATGCCGCCGTCGCCGATGCCTATGGCTGGCCCGCCGACCTGACGCCGACCGAAATCGTCGCGAGATTGGTGGCACTCAATGCCGAGCGTGCCGCCGAAGAAGCGGCAGGAAAGGTGCGGTGGCTGCGGCCGGACTATCAGATGCCGCGTGCCGGCGTGACCAAGGTGTAGAACGCAGCGTTGCCGTCTTTTGTAAGGGCTCGTCGCAGCCTATTGACGGCCCGGCGCTGCTCCGGGCGACGCGCATATCATCGCGATTACGTGGCCGGCGTCAAGATGGGGTGCAGGGGACGAGTCCCCTGCCCGCCGGAGGCTCTGTAGAGTCGAAGCGCGGGTACACCCTCACCCCGCGCGCTGGGGCGCGTCTCGCCTCTCCCGCGGGCGGGAGAGGGTAGTGGGTTGCGTTTCGGCGGGTGTGCGGGTAAACGCCCTACCAATCCCCAAACGGGGGACGACGCGTCCATGGATGCACGCTGGCCGGCGAGGTTTCGCCCGCCGGCGTAATTTCGTTTGGAGGCATTGTCCTTCGAAACCGAGTGTAGAGCCCTTTGTTCGACAGCCTATCCGATCGCCTTGGCAGCGTTTTCGAAAAACTTCGTGGGCGCGGCGCGCTGACGGAGCTCGATGTGCGTGCGGCGATGCGCGAGGTGCGGATTGCCCTGCTGGAGGCCGATGTCGCGCTGCCGGTCGTCAAGACCTTCATCGACCAGGCGACCGAGCGCGCGATCGGCGCGGAGGTCATCCGATCGGTCACGCCGGGGCAGCAGGTCGTAAAGATCGTCAACGATGCGCTGGTCGAGCTGCTCGGCGGTGGTGCCGACGCCGGAGACGGTCGTTCCGGGGCCGACGAATTCGGGCTGAAGATCGATGTGACGCCGCCGGCGGTCATCATGATGGTCGGCCTGCAGGGTTCGGGCAAGACGACGACGACCGGCAAGCTGGGCAAATACCTGACCGAGCGGATGGGCAAGAAGGTGATGCTGGCGTCGCTCGACGTCGCGCGCCCGGCCGCCCAGGAACAGCTGCGCGTGCTGGGCGAACAGACCGGCGTGGCGACGCTGCCGATCATTGCCGGCCAGCAGCCGGTGGCGATTGCCGAGCGGGCGCGGCAGGCGGCGCGGTTGCAGGGTTTCGATGTCGTGCTGCTCGACACCGCGGGGCGCCTTAACGTCGATACGGCGCTGATGGCGGAGATGGCGGCGATCGCCGGGGCGACGCAGCCCGACGAGATCCTGCTCGTTGTCGATGCGTTGACCGGCCAGGACGCGGTGAACGTCGCCAGCGCCTTCAAGGCCGAAGTGGCGCTGACGGGTGTCATCCTGACCCGCATGGACGGCGATGCCCGCGGCGGTGCGGCGCTGTCGATGCGCGCGATCACGGATCGCCCGATCAAATTTGCCGGCACGGGTGAAAAACTGGACGCGCTGGAGGCATTCGATCCGCAGCGCGTCGCCGGCCGCATTCTCGGCATGGGCGATATCGTCGGGCTGGTGGAGCGTGCCGCCGCGAATTTCGAGGAAGCCGAGGCCGAAAAGCTCGCCGCCAAGCTGGCCAAGGGCCAGTTCGACATGGAGGATCTGCGCAGCCAGCTGCGCCAGATGAAGGCCATGGGCGGGCTGGGCGCGCTGGCGGGCATGTTGCCGGGCATGGGCGCCGCCAAAAAGGCGATGGCCGACGGCAAGGTCGACGACAAGGTGCTGGGGCGCATGGAAGCGGTGATCAGCTCGATGACGCCAAAGGAGCGCGCCAAGCCCGAGATCCTGACCGCCAAGCGCAAGATCCGCATCGCCAAGGGCGCCGGCACGACGGTGCAGGAGGTCAACAAGGTCATCAAGATGCAGATGGACATGGCCACGGCGATGAAAAAGCTGCGCAAGATGGGCGGCATGAAGGGCATGGCCGCGATGATGGCCAAGATGGGCGGTGCAGGCGGTGCCGGCGGCGGTATGGGCGGCCTTGGCGGGCTGCTCGGTGGCGGCGGCATGCCCCCCGGTTTCGACAAATTCACCAAACGCTAGAAATCAACGAAGGAAGACTGACCAATGGCACTTGCAATTCGCCTCGCCCGTGGTGGCATGAAGAAGCGTCCCTATTACCGCATCGTCGTCACGGATTCGCGCAACGCCCGCGACGGC
>JBBQKM010000210.1:0-5542 GCA_038326915.1 Sphingomonadales bacterium | reverse complement strand
CGGCTACAGCAGCGCCACGGTCGATGTCGCGGCGCGCGCCTCGCGTGCCGAGACCGATGATCTGCATCTGGGCGCCTATGGCAATTTCGAAGCCGGCGGCTTTGGCGGCCGCTTCGGCATTGCCCAGATGTGGCGGACGATCAAGTCGCGGCGGACGGCGACGTTCCCGGGCTTCACCGACACGCTGACCGGCGATTACAAGACCCGCCAGTTTCAGCTGTTCGGCGATGTCGGCTACCAGATCGACATCGGCAGCCTGGGGCTCGAGCCCTTTGCCGCGGTCGCCTATGTCAACATCAGCACCGACAGCTTTGCCGAAACCGGCGGGGCTGCCAGGCTGCGCGCGCCGGGCGACACCAGCGATCATTACTGGGTGACGACGCTGGGCGGCCGGGTGAAGATCGGGTTGCCAGTCGGCAATGCCGGCGATTTCGGCCTGACCGCGACGGCCGGCTGGCGCCATGCCAGCGGCGGTGACCTGGTGACGCCACTGCGCCTGCAGTTCGGTGCCGGATCGGCATTCGACATCGCCGGGCCGCCGATCGCCCAGGATGTCGCGGCGCTGGGCCTCGCGGTCACCGCGCGGCTGGGCGAAAAGGCCAGCCTCGATCTCGGCTACAGCGGCCAGATCGGCGACGGGCTGAAGGACCATGGCGTGAAGGCGGCGTTCAGCCTGCGCTTCTAGGCGCTGGTGACACGATGAGGGCCCGCCCGGTTCGCGCCGGGCGGGTTTTTCATATGGCCGCTGGTTCGTCGGCTTCGAAGGCGGTGATGATCCAGCGGTGGACGGCGGCGACGTGCCACAGCCGGCGCAGGTCGCGGTGGACGGTCAGCCACGGCGTGCGCACCGGCGGCGGCGTCGGCGCCGGGATCGCCACCAGCCCGTCGGCAAAGCGGCACGGCACCAGCCCGATGCCTGCCCCGGCGCGAGTCGCGGTCAGCAGCGCGCGGGTCGAGCCGCTGCGCAGCCGGATGGCACCGGTCAGCCCGAGATCGGCGAGCCAGGCGAGTTCGGGCAGCGGCCCGAAACTGTCATCATAGGCGAGGATCGCCGAGGTTTTGAGGTCGATGTCGGCGGGGTCGCGGCCGGCCAGCCACGCCGGGCTGGCATAAAGCCCGATCAGTTGCGGCGGCAATTGCCGGATCAGCAGCGCGTCGCCGGTCGGCCGCACCATGCGCACCGCGACATCGGCATCGCGCGCCGCCAGGCTGCCGATGGCGCCCTGCGATTGCAGCTGCACCGAAACGCCCTGCGCCTGTTCCCACAGCAGCGGCAGCGCCGGGGCGAGGATATCGGCGATGATGCTTTCGCCTGCCGACACGCGCACCAGCGCCGGGCCGGTGCCGTGGCGCAACACCTCGGCGGCGCGGGCGATCTCGCCCAACTGGTCGGCGAGCGGTTCGGCGAGTGCCGCCAGCCGCGCGCCATCGGGGGTCAACCGGGCGCCGTTGCTGCGGCGATCGACAAGGCGCAGGTGCAGCCGCGCCTCCAGCCCGTCGAGCCGGCGCGCCGCGGTCGATACCGAAATGCCCGCCGCCTTGGCCGCAGCGCTGATCGAGCCGAGCCGCGCCACCGCCGCCAGCGTTTCGATGCCGCCGAGTTCCCCACCCAGGTCCATCGCCGTTCCCCCTTGTCGGCATCGCGTTTCCGCAATGCTGGTTTGCCGGATTGCGCATAGCGCACGCGGGCGGCACTGCCTAGGGTCTTGGTATCGCCACCGAAAGGATCGCTGCGATGACCGATCCGGGGCCAAAGCTGGTCTTCACGCGCTGAAACCCCTATCGGCGGGGCCATGAAGACCCGCGCCGACCAGCTGCTCGCCAATCGCGGCCTCGCCGAAAGCCGGACGCGGGCGCAGGCGCTGATCCTGGCCGGGCTGGTCTATGTCGGCACGCGGCAGGTCGCCAAGGCCGGTGAGCTCGTCGCCGATGATGCCGAGCTGCTGGTGAAGGGCCGCGACCACCCCTGGGTGTCGCGCGGCGGCATCAAGCTGGCGCACGGGCTGGCGCATTTCGGCTGGCGCGTCGACGGCGCGGTGGCGATGGATGTCGGGTCGTCGACCGGCGGTTTTACCGATGTGTTGCTGTCGGGCGGTGCGGCGTGGGTCTATGCCGTCGACAGCGGCACCAACCAACTGGCGTGGAAGCTGCGGCAGGACCCGCGCGTCGTCGTGCTCGAACAATTGAGCGCGCGGCTGCTTACCCCCGAACATATTCCGGAGCCCATCGACATCATCGTCTGCGACGCCAGCTTCATCGCGCTCGCCAAGGTGCTCGACCGACCGCTCGATTTCGCCGCGCCGCACTGCCGCCTGCTGGCGCTGGTCAAGCCGCAGTTCGAGGCCGGACGCGGCGAAGTCGGGAAGGGCGGGGTGGTGCGCGATCCCGCCATCCATACCCGGGTCTGCGATGCCGCCGCCGCCTGGCTGGCGGCGCAACCGGGCTGGACGGTGACCGGCATCACGCAAAGCCCGATCACCGGCCCCGAAGGCAATGTCGAATTCCTGCTCGCCGGGGAAAGAGCCGATTAGGCAAGCGCGACGCGGCGGCGCATCGCAGTGCCGACCAGCGCGAAACCGGCGAGCATCGACACCCAACTGCCCGGTTCGGGCAGTTCGTCGACATAGGTGTAGGTAACCATGACGTCGCCGCCGACTTGGCCACCGGAGACGACGCCATTGCCATTCCCGCCGGTACCGACGATCGAGGTGCTTGCAGCATAGTTCGTCAGGGTATTGTTGACACTGACCAGCCCGGTGCCGACGAAGCTAGCCACCGCTGGCGCACCGACGGCGGTCGATCCGAAACTCGACACGGGGTTATAGGCAATGGACACCGTACGTGTCAGGCCATTGGCCTGGCCCGGACTGACCCCGGTCGAGAAATCGGCCGCGGCGCTGATGCCCGTCAGATTGCTGCCGAAGCTGAAGCTGGTACCCGGTGCCGTGGTGAAGGTGATCGTGCTCTGCGCCGTTACGGTCGCAGCGACGATACGACGATTGCCTGAGTTGCTGGTGATCGTCACCGTGCTCAGAGGGGCAGTGGCATCGGGCAGATAGGACAGCATAACCCCAGTCAGCGTGTAGCGTGTGCCGGCACCGAGCACGCCTGGGTCGAACCGGTTGAAGCTGAGCGTCTGGCTGGTATTGCCGATCGCCGGGGTAAAATGCAGGGTCTGGGTGCTGGTAAGGACAACAACCGCCTGTGCGGCGGTCCCCATGAACATGGCGGCGGTGATAGCCGAGAGACGAAGCACGTTGGTCAAGAACTATCCGATTGGTTTGCCGGTAAACCGGGCTGTTTGGAGGCACCGGCCCGTATGCACCGATCGACAATCAGGATTTATGCATGATGCGTGCCAAAATCTCAATGCGCTGGATTCGTTGCATATAGCTTGTGGCGTAGTAACGAGAGTGTAAAGTAGACCGTCACACCGCCTGCGGACGCCGCCGGATTTTGACGACTGTCTATCGGCGCCGATATCGGTTAGAGCGCGCCATGGTCACAATCCCCAATCGCGGCTCGCAATGGCGTGCCGGCATCGTGCTGGTGCCGCTGTTGCTCGTGCTCGGCGGCCTGTCGGCGCGTTATTCGGGCTCGACCGCCGACAATGCCTGGTACCAGACGCTCAGCCTGCCGGCGCTGCAGCCGCCGGGGCCGGTGTTCGGGATCGCCTGGAGCATTCTCTACACCGTCATCGCCATCGCCGCAGCGATCGTCTGGGGCCACAAGCGTGCGTCGGGGCGCGGGCTGGCGCTGGGCCTGTTCGCGGTCGGCGTCGTCATCAACCTGACCTGGTCGCCGGTGTTCTTTCGCTTCCACCAGATCACCCCGGCGCTGGGCATCATCGTGGTGATGCTGATCGTCGCACTGGCGACGACTTTTGCCTTTGCCCGGGTCAGCAGGGTGGCGGCGTGGCTGATGGTACCCTATCTGGTGTGGCTGTGCTTTGCCGGCGCGCTCAACGCCCGCATCATGGTGATCAATCCGGCGGCTGATGCCTTTCAACTAGGGGTTTGACGATGCAGACCGAAAACAAGCTTTTCGAGGATCTTTCCAAGGTGGCCAGCTCGGCGCTGGGCACGCTCGCCGGCGTCGGCCGTGAAGCGCAGGACGCCGCGCGCCGCCGCGCCCGCGATTTCGTCGGCGGCAGCGACGCCGTCGATCGCGACGAGTTCGAAGCGGTCAAGGCCAATGCCGCCGCGGCGCGCGAAGCGGTCGAAGCCCTCAAGTCGGAAATTGTCGCGCTGCGTGCCGAAATTGCCGCACTCAAACCGAAAAAGATTGCGAAGGCGTGATTATCCACAAGATTTGCCAGATTGCGTCGAGTCGGGCGCTTGCCGAATCGCCAAAGCCTGCTCAGCCTGTGCGCAGCATCCATAGGTGGGGTGTGTTGCTGCGAGAGGCTACTAAATGAGCCTGGTCGATATCGAACATACCCCGGGGCCGGCGGCGCCGATCGACATGCTCGAACATGTGTTCGATGCCAATGGCTGGGCCTTCGAACGCTCGGGCGACGAGGAAATCAGCACGTCGATCAAGGGCGGCTGGGCGACCTACCAGTTGCGCGCGCTGTGGCGCGAGGAAGAACGCGTGCTGCAGATCATCGCGCGCGCCGATCTGATCTGTGCCGATGATCGCCGCCTGGCGATCTATGAAACGCTGGGCCTGATCAACGAACAATTGTGGATGGGGCATTTCGAGCTGTGGTCGGCCGACGGTACAGTGCTGTTCCGCCACGCGACCCTGCTCGACAATGACGACGACGAGGATGCCCCCGACCTGACCATCGGCCAGGCCGAAGTGCTTGTCGAAGCGGCAGTTGACGAGTTCGAACGTTTTTACCCCGTGTTCCAGCTGGTGATGTTTGCCGACCGCACGCCGCAGGACGCAATGGCCGCGGCGCTGCTGGAAACTGTCGGCGAGGCGTGAGTCCGACCGGCGCGCCGATCTGGCTGCTCGGCTGCGGCAACATGGGCGGCGCGCTGCTGCGCCGCTGGCTCGCTGAGGACATGGGGCCGGTCGCGGTCATCGACCCGGCACCGGCGAACCTGCCCGCAGGCGTCAGCGCCGGCACGGCGCCCCCCGCCGGCACCCCCGAAATCCTGATGCTCGCGGTGAAACCGCAAGTCTGGCGCGCGGCGGCAGCGCCGGTCGCCGCGGTCATCGGGCCGATGACGCTGGTCGTCTCGGTCATGGCCGGGGTGACGATTGCCGATATCGCCGCGGTCTTCCCGCGCTCCGCCATCATCCGCGCCATGCCCAACACCCCGGCGGCGATCGGCATGGGCGCCACCGCGCTGTTCACCACCGCCGGCGAGATTGCGCAGGGCGCTGCCGAGGCGCTGTTCGGCCCCGCCGGCACCACTGTCTGGCTGGCCAACGAAGCCCAGTTCGATGCCGTCACCGGCCTGTCGGGATCGGGGCCCGCCTATGTCTTCGCCTTTATCGAGGCGCTGGCGGCGGCCGGTGCCGCGGCCGGCCTCGATCCGGCGCTGGCGATGCAGCTGGCGCGGGCGACGGTGACCGGCGCCGCGGCACT
>JBBQKM010000209.1:0-5546 GCA_038326915.1 Sphingomonadales bacterium | reverse complement strand
GTCAAAAACCATCGGAATGGGGTTTGGGGCCTGCGGCCCCAACCGCCGGAGGCCCTGCCTCAACCTGCGTGAAATCGAGTCTAGCGCGGCCCGTCACGCCCGGTATTGGTGTTGTTCGGCCCGCCAAAGCCGCCCGATCCGACCGATCCGATGTTGCCGAAGATTTCCTCGATCAGGCTCGATTCGCGGCCCAGTGTCGGCGTCTTGTCCTTTTCGGGGTTGATCGACGCGATCTGGTCCATCCCGCGACGTTCGACCTTGGTGACCGAACCGCCGGCATCGAAGCTGATGATCAGGATCGACTGGGTTTTCACCTTGGGCGTGGCAAAGGCGAATTGTTCGGTGTTGCGGGTGATATAATACCATTCGCCGGCATCAAACTGCGCCGAAAATGTCGGGCGGCCCAGGGTCTTGGCGACCGAATCGCGATTGTCGACACCGGGCTGGATCGATCCGAGCAGCGTTTCGTCGACCAGATAGCCCTGGTTCTGCTTGATCCGCGAACAGCCGCCGGCGCCCAGCGCCAGCACGGCCACAAGGCCCAGAACAACGGATTTACGCATACGAGTCTCCAAAACGCCGCGGCCGGTTGCGCGGCGCCAAGCAAAGCTCAATATGCCAAGTCACGGCCGCGTGCCAGCGGCGATGAAGGCTTTTGCGATGACCCTGTTTTCCGGCCTGCGCCGCGCGATCGCCGCGATGGGCCTTGTTCCCGCCCCCGGCCCGGTCGACGCGCTGTACAACAGCGTCGTGTCTGAGGCGCGGCGCCCCGATTGGTATCTGGCCGGCCAGGTGCCCGATACTTTGGATGGCCGCTTCGACATGGTCGCGCTGGTGCTGTCGCTGGTGATGATCCGGCTTGAGGACGACGGCGCCGCCCAGGCCTGCGCTGATCTGACCGAGCGCTTCATCCGCGACATGGATGGCACGCTGCGCCAGGATGGCGTCGGCGACCAGGTCGTCGGCAAACATATCGGCCGTATGGTCGCAGCCTTGGGCGGCCGCCTCGGCGCCTATCGCGATGCCCGCGACGATGATGCGGCGCTGGCCGAGGCGCTGCGCCGCAATGTCTGGCGCGGCGAACCGATCAACGACGATGCGATCGACTGGATGGTCGGGCAGGTGCGCAGCGTCGCCCGCCGGCTCGACGCGACGCCGGGTGAAGCCATCCTCGCCGGTCATCTGTCGCCGTCGCAGGTGTCGGCCGCATGACACAAGCGCCGGAATTCTCGCGGCCGTTCCGTGCCCATGATGTCGCCGGCATCACCCGCCAGCAGATGATCGAGGCCGGACCCGACGAACTCGCTACGCTCGCTGCGCGCTTCGACCTGCTGGCGCTCGAGCGGCTGACCGCGGCGATCGAATTGAAGCGCGAGGCCGCCGGCATCCGCGTCACCGGCCAGGTCCATGCCAGCGGCGAACAGCCGTGCGCCGCCACCTATGCGCCGGTGCCGTTCCTGATCACCGAGCCGATCAACCTGCTGCTCGTCGAGCACGCCCCCGAAGGCGACGAGATCGAGCTTGCCGATGCCGATCTCGATGCCGAGCCGCTGACCGGCGACATCATCGACCTGGGCGAGATCGCGGCGCAGGCGTTTGCGCTGGCGCTCGATCCTTACCCGCGGTCGACTGCGCCGGCGCCGGGGGTGATGACGGAGGCCGAGGCGCGCGTGGCGTCGAACCCGTTTTCGGTGCTGAAAAAGTAACCGATTCGGCGCCTCCTGCAGCCGCAATCCAGACGTCGGTGGCATCGAGCGCGCTGCCCGCGGCCACCAGCGCCGTTCGGACCGTGGCGGGCTGCAGCGGTTCGGCAACCGACACCTTGCCGCCCGCGGTCAGCAACAGCAGCGCCACCGGCTTGTCGCCCGGCGCGCCGAGGCCGCCGGTGAGCAGCAGCGCCAGCCGCTTGGCGACCTCGTTCGACCGGAACTGCATCGCCGTTACCTGCTGAAACAGCGCAAAGTCGTCGAAACTGCGCTGGCCGAGCCGGGCGAGGCTGTCGCGCAGGCTGGCGAGGGCTTCCTTGATGGCTTGCGACATGGGGCATTCCTTGGAGTATTTTCCAGTCGGACGTCTTCGTCCGACGGGCAAGAAAACACGACAACGCTAGGCGAAGGCGGCGATGGTTTCGGCGAGCAGTTTCAGCGACTGGCGCAGCCGCTCGCGGGTCAGCTCGGCCAGCCGGGCGCGGTTTTCCGGCGTCAGGTCCTTGTTCTCCAGCGCGTTGACATAGCTGTCGTGCGCGGTTTCGAAATCGGTCACCGCCTGCGTCAGTGTCCCCGGCAGGGCGCGCGCCGCCGCCAGCCGGGTTTCGGTATCGATCCGCTGGCGCAGCAGCGCGCGGCGGGCGTCGTCCGACAGCAGCTCGCGTTTATCGGCACGCCCGGCCTTGGGATTGATCCGCACCATCCGGTCGCGCTGCCAGCGTGACGTCTGGATGCCCTGCAAATTGGCTAGTTCCGACACCAGCGCCAGATCGGCCCAGTTGCCGAGATCGCGGCGCAGCGCCGCCGTCACCTCGCGCAATTTCGGATGATTGGCCTCGATCGCCTGCAGTTGCCGCGCCTGTTCGGCCTCGCGGGACAGTGTGTCGACCATGGCGAGAATGCCGTCGAGCGCCTTTGACTGGTCGGCGCTCAGCTTCGACAGCGGGTTGGCGCTGCCGCCCAGCCCCTCGATCGCTGCCTTGGCCTCGGCGAGGTTGAAGCGTTCGTCGGTAGTGCTGCCCGACGCCACGGCATCGACCGCGGCGACATAGGCCGACAGCGCGCTGATCAGCTTCAATGTCGGAGTGAAGGCGGCGCGATCGATGCGGGTGAAGGTCGTGTGGCTGCTGCTGGCCGGGTCGCACAGCGATGCCGCCGGCGTGCCAGTGGCGATGCGGATCTCGGGCCAGTCGCACAGCGGATCGGCGAGCGCGAATTCGACGCTGGCATCGCGGCTGGTGGTGACGATGCTGTCGATCAGCGCATTCGACGCGCGGAGCAGCGGCGCGCCTTCCTGCACCACCGCGCCGGCGCGTTCGATGCGCAGCTGGTCGGTCGCACAGCCGGCGAGCAAGGTCGCCGCCAACATCGCCGATATGCACCGCAACCGCATGGAAACCCCGCCCGCTGTCAGCCCGCGCATGCTATCATGGCGCGGCGCCGAAGCCCATCCTCCGGTACGCGGCCCCGGCTGGTCACCGGGCGAACCCGCAATTCGCGCCCGCAGGCACCGTTCGGCAAATGTCGGGCATGCCCGCGGTGCGCCAATAATCGGGCAGCCCGGTTGCCGCCAGCACCGGCCCGAACCCCGGCTGCTGCCACAGCACCGCGGCTGGCCCGGTGAACAGCGCCGCTGTCGGCCGCTCGGCATCGCTATCCAGCCCGATGCGCGGCAGCATGGTCCCGCGCGGCTCGGCGGCCACCGGCGCCAGGTAAAGCCGGCGGGCGAGGGCGAGCGCGGCTTGCGGTCGCCCCAACGCTGCCGCGACCCGCATGGCGCGCTCGGCACGCCCTTGCCCCGTTCCGGCGAGCACCCGCTGTTCGGCAATAATCCTGTCGATCGCCACCGGATTGCTGCTTTTCATGGCCGCAAGCATCCGCGCCGCCGCCTCGATCTCGCCGGGCTGGCGCAGCCGCGGCCAGTTCGGCACGTCGGCAACCATCGCGGAGGCGCGGTCCGGCGCGCCATGAAAGGCCGCCAGATCAAAGCGCGTCCACCAGATCAGCCGTTCGCGCGGCCAGATCCCGCCTACCTCGCCAGCGGCGCGATCGGCCTCTGCCAGCCGGCCTGCGGCGGCGAGCAGGTCGATCTCGGCCGCCCTGATCCAGGGCACCAGCGGCGACACACGGACGAGCTGCTGTACCTTGGCAAGCGCCGCGCGATTGTGGCCGATCGCCATCAGGAACTGCACCTCCTGGTACAGCAGCGGCCCCTGGTCAGCCGGGGCGCGCCTTCGCGCCGCCGCCAGCGCTGCCGCCTTGGCGGGCCAGTGGCGATAGCTCGGCGCCAGACTTGCCAGCGCCGCCAGCGATCGCGCTTCGTTCGGGTCGATCGCCAGCCCGCGCCGCGCCGCATCCTCGACGCGCGCCGCAACGCCCGCCCGCTCGCCCGGCGTTGCCCAACCAAGGGCAAGCACATAGCCCATGGCAAGCGATCCCCAGATGCGCGGGTCGCCGGGCGCCGCTGCCGCCGCCTGTTTCAGATAGCCGATGGCCTCGCCGGTCTGTTCGGGCGTGTTCTCGAACATGGCGGCAAGCCCCCGCGTTTCGAGATCGGTCACCGCCGCCGGCAGCACGGTCGCCGGCACTGCGGCGGTGCGCGCGGCGGTGGCCGGCACCGTCTGACGCCACGGCGCCAGGACCAGCAAGGCCATCGCTGCGATCACGGCGATCCCAGCCGCCACCATCACCCTGGCCGGCCGCTTCACCACCGGGCTTGCCGTGTCGATCGGTGGCTCCGTCGCGGCCACCACCAGCCGGTAACCGACCCGCGCCACCGTCTCGACCCGGAACCCGCGCCCTTCGGCGGCGCGGCGCAGCTTGCCGATCACGCGATTGATCGCGTCCTCGCCGACGACGCGGCCGCGCCAGCAGCGCTCCACCAGCACCTCGCGCGGCACCACCCGCCCGATCGGATCGGCGAGCGCGACCAGCAGCTGCATGACCTTGGGCTCGACCATGATCGCTTCGCCGGCGTGCAGAATCTCGCGCGATGACGGCCGGATCGTCGCCGGGCCCAGCGCAAATTCCGGGCAATCCGCAAGTTCGATCATCGCTGCCATACCTTTGGTCGGAAAAAAGTCGGCAAAACGTCAGGCTCTTGTCCTATCGCGTCACCGTCGATCCGAGCAACCGTTGATGACGCCGGCCCTGACCCGGCTGTTCGGGAGTATCCTTATGAACCGTCTCGCCTTCATCGCCGCTGCTGTCGCCGTCGCCAGCGCTGGCCCCGCCCTGGCCGCGTCGTTCAGCGGAACCTTTGCCAACAGCAATCCGCCGGCGGCGACCGGCGGCCGCTGCCCGGCGCTCACTGTCACCATCGGCAATTTCGGTGGCTTTTACGCCACTGGCACATCGAACTTTGGCGCCTTTAACGCCAGCCAGAGCCATTGCCTCGGCGGCCCGCCGCCGATTGCGGTCGGCGCACCCGACCGGCCGTACGACGACGGGCAGTTCAGCTTTGATTTCGCAGCGGGCGGCACGCTGTTCGGCACCTATATCGGCCTGCTGTCGAACGCCGGCAGCCTCGGTCTTGCCAACAATATCCAGGATTTCATCGTCACCGGCGGCACCGGGCGCTTCCTCGGCGCCACTGGCAGCTTCCGCGGCGAGGGGCAGATCGCCTTCCTGCCCGGTCCGCCGGCTGCAACGCTCACCTTCACGGCGGGTACGATCACCGCGCCCGGCGTTCCCGAACCTGCGGCCTGGGCCATGCTCATCACCGGCTTCGGCCTTGCTGGCATAACGATGCGCCGGCGGCGCGCCGACAGCGTCACCGCCTGACGCGCAGCGATCGCGGAAACCTGCGCCCTGCCGTTGCGCCGCGGGCGCAACGGCAGG
>JBBQKM010000208.1:0-5549 GCA_038326915.1 Sphingomonadales bacterium | reverse complement strand
CGCGCGGGGGGAGGCACGCCCGCGCCCCAAAACGCACCACCCTCCCCCCCCCGGGCGGGGAGGGCGACTCGCGCCCTTGCGCGAGCGGGGTGGGGGTTGCGTCCGATGCCGCCAAGGGGCCCGAACCCCCACCCCGCTCGACTGGCGTCAAGTCGCCCTCCCCGCAAAGGGGAGGGAGGCATTGACTTTCGCGCCTATCTGGTTATATCTGGGGCGCTTTTTCGCTCTTTGACATTGCTGGCCACCACAAGACAGCGCGCGGCCGTCGTGCGCCCGAAATGCACGCCTGCGTTTAACTGCCGAAACGGTAAACTTCGTCAACTTCCAGCGCATAACGCGCTGACATCGCTCAATCGCGAAACCAGCCCGGTTTTGGCGGCTTTGGCGATCGCGCCGCCGGGATCGCGGTGCGCAGCTTGGCGGCGAAGGACCTCAGGCAGACCTCGCTTGTCCCCAGCGGGCCTTGCGTAAAGGAGTCCGACGCCATGCCGGCCTGGACGCGTGCCACCAGCGCCGTATCCTCGGCATTGACCAGCCGGTTGATGCGCCAGTTGAGATAGCGCGCCGCCTTCATTTCGCGGCGATCGTCGGGCAGCGCGTAACTGATCTCGCGGATCATCGTTTCGGTCGCCGAAATCGGCAGGAACTGCATGAAATCGACCTGATCGGGGTAGATGTCGAAGGCAACGTTGGGCCACAGCTTGAAATACAGCCAGCGCTGCTGCCCGGCATCATCGAGATGATCGGCGCGCGGCCGTAGCGCACGATAGCCGCGTTCGGACCAGCTGCCGCTGCCCGCCCCGATATCGCCCCACATCTTGTCGACATGCGCGCCGGCCGCGATGCCATAGCTGGTGCCGAACAGCCGTTTCAGCCCCGGATGCGCGACCGGGATATGCAGCCCGTCGCTGTAATTGTCGGCGATGGTTTTCCAGTTCACCGGCCGTGGCCGCAGCGTGACGCGGCCGAGCGCGCGCAGGCTTTCGAAACGATAGGGCAGCACCTCGGGCAGATACTCCTGCATCATCGCGGCGACCGATGGCCCGCGCGATTCGAGCCGGACGAAGACAAAGCCCTGCCAGATTTCCAGATCGACCGGCGCGAGGCCATGATCCTGCAGCCGCAGCCCGGGATAGTCGCTGCGCCCCGGCAGCCCGGTCAGCCGGCCATCGAGACCATAGGTCCAGGCGTGATAGGGGCAGACGAGGCGTTTCGCGCAGCCCGAAGCGCCATCGAGCAGCCGCGCGCCGCGGTGCCGGCAGACATTGGTGAAGGCGCGGATCGCGCCATCGTCGCCCCGATCGTCACCACGCACGACGATGATGCTTTCGCCGAGGAATTCGAGGGTGTGCCAGTCGCCGGCGCGCGCCACGTCGCTGGTGTGGCAGACGATCTGCCAGGCGGCGCGCAGCACCTGCGCCCGTTCGGCGGCAAAGAATTCGGGGTCGCGATAGGTCCACGCCGGCAGGCTGAGGCCGGCTTGCGGGTCGGCATCGGCAACGGCGCGCAGCGCGGTCATTTGGCCAGTTCGGTGATCAGCACCCGCCAGTGCACCAGCGCCGGGGCGATGGCGGCGACCGGAATGCGTTCGTTGAGGCCGTGGATGAAGACGTCGCTTTCCTTCATGAACAGCCCGCTGACGCCGTACGACGGGATGCCGAGCGCGCGGTAATAGACACTGTCCGACGCGCCGGCATCCATCGCCGGGGTCGGGGTGACGCCGGGATGCGCGGCAGCGACCGCCTTCGTCACCGCGGCGACGACATCGGCGCGCAGCGGCGAGGCGGGGGTGGAAACCCATTCCTGCCCGGTGACGATCTTCACCGCCGGGTCGGCGATGACCTTTTCAAGCTCGGCACGCACCGTCTCGACGGTGACGCCGGGGAAGATGCGGCAATTGACGGTGAGCACCGCCTTTTGCGGCAGCGCGTTGGGGGCATGGCCGCCGCTGATCATCGTCGGCACGCAGGTCGTGCCGATCTGGCCGACGGTGCCGGGATCGGCGCGCAGCACGGCGATGGCGGCGGCGTCCTGCGGGTTGGCGGCAAAGGTGCGCATTGCTTCGCCGGTCGGCCCGGGGGTTTCCTTCGCCGCCGCGATCAGCGAGGCGCGGGTGATCTCGTTGATTTGGGGCGCGAACTTGTAGGCCCAGATGCGGTCGGTGGCGGCGGCGAGCTGGGCGATGGCGTTGGTCGGCGTCGGCCGGCTGCTGTGGCCGCCGGGGTTGGTGACGGTGACCTGGTAATCGGCATAGGTCTTTTCGGCCGCCGACAGGCCATAGCCGAGCGGCTTGCCGGCGGCATCGAGGCCACCGCCGCCGCCATCGCTGTTGAGCAGCAGCTCGACCCCGGCCGCCTTGGCCTGTTTGGCCTGCAGATCGGCGGTGACGCCCTCGGTTTCCTCGTCGCCCGACAGGAACAGATGGATGTCGCGGTTGGGCTTGAAGCCTTGCGATTTCAGCGCGACCAGCGTCGAAATCGCCATCGACACGTCGAACTTGTTGTCGCCGGCGCCGCGGCCAAAGACATAGCCGCCCTCCTCCACCGCGGTGAACGGATCGCGGACCCAGTCCTTCGGATTGGCCTCGACGACGTCCATATGGCCGGCGATGGCGATCGGCGGTTTCTTGCCGCTGCCTTTCCAGACAAGGTGGAGATTGGCGGTTTCGCCGACCGGCTCGATGGCGATATCGGCCGCCGCAAAGCCGCCATCGACCAGCACGGACTTCAGATAGGCGGCATAAGCCGGCACCTGGCCACGGCCCTTGACGGTATCGAAGCCGACGCCCTTCTTGAGCAGCGCCCTGGCAAAATCGGCGTCACCGGAGGCGGCGAGCGCCGGTGTGGCAAGGGCAAGCAGGGCGAGAAGCGGCAGGGTTTTCATCATGGGCCCGACACTAGCCGACACAGGGCAGCCGGCGCCAGTGCGTGAAAAGCGCTTGACCCGGGCCACCGCGGCACGGAAGCGTGGCAGCCGATGACCAGCAATCGCCTGACCCGCTATATCCTTGTCGCCCTCGTCACCGGTGTCGCCACCGGCTATGTCATCAACGTCTCGGTGACACCCGAACAGGCCAAGGACGCCGCCTATTATTTCAGCATCGTCACCGGCGTCTTCCTGCAGCTGATCAAGATGATCATCGCTCCGCTGGTGCTGTCGACGTTGGTCGTCGGCGTCGCGCACATGGGCAGCGGCGGCGCCGTCGGGCGCACCTTCGGGCGAACGCTGGCGTGGTTCATCACCGCATCGATCGTGTCGCTGTCGCTGGGCATCTTGATGGTCAATCTGCTGGCGCCGGGGGTCGGGGTGGGGCTGACACTGCCGCCCGCCGACGCGGCGACCGGGCTGGTGAAAAAGGCCTTCGACCTCAAGGAATTTGTCCTCCACATCTTCCCCAAGTCGATCTTCGAGGCGATGGCCACCAACGAGGTGTTGCAGATCGTCGTCTTCTCGCTGTTCGCCGGTGTCGGGCTGATCGCCATCGGCGACGCCGGCAAGCCGATCACCCGAGGGCTGGAGGCGCTGATGCACCTGATGCTGACGGTCACCGGCTATGTGATGAAGGTGGCGCCGTTCGCGGTGTTCGCCGCCGTCGCGTCCGCCATCGCCGTCGAGGGGCTGGGCATTCTCATCGTCTTCGGCAAGTTCATCGGCGGCTTCTACCTCGCGCTCGCCATGCTATGGCTGGTGCTGCTCGGCGCCGGCGCCGCCGTTATCGGCGTGCCCAACATCATGCGGCTGGTGCGCGACATCCGCGAGCCGTTCCTGATCACTTTTGCGACGGCATCATCCGAAGCCGCCTACCCCAAGATGCTCGAGGCGCTGGAACGGTTCGGCGTGCCCAACCGCATTGCCAGCTTCGTGCTGCCCCTGGGCTATTCATTCAATCTCGACGGCTCGATGATGTACTGCGCCTTTGCCAGCATCTTCATCGCCCAGGCCTATGGCATCGACCTGACGCTGGGGCAGGAGATCTTCATGCTCGGGCTGCTGATGATCACGTCAAAGGGCATCGCCGGGGTGCCTCGCGCCAGCCTCGTCGTCATCGCCGCCACCCTGCCCTATTTCAACATCCCCGAAGCCGGGCTGCTGCTGATCCTCGCCGTCGACCATTTCCTCGACATGGGGCGCAGCGCGACCAACGTCATCGGCAATGCCGTGGCAACGGCGGTGATCGCCAAATGGGACACGGGCGCGGCACCGGTGGAGGCTGCCGAGCCGGCATGAAAAAGGCGGCGCCCGCATGGGCACCGCCTTTTTCAGTCACGCATCGCCGCGATCAGAGCGGAGGGACGCGCAGGACCTGGCCGGGATAGATCTTGTCCGGATCGCTGAGCATCGGCTTGTTGGCTTCGAAGATGCGCGGATAAAGGTTGGCGTTGCCATAAAGCCGCTTGGCGATGCCCGAGAGCGTATCGCCCTTTTCGACCGGGTAGAACACCACGGCATCCTCGTCGGCACTGTCGTCGCCTTCGACCGGGGCGGCGGCCGCAGCGGCCGGCTGGATCGAGGCCAGCGGCACGCGCATCTGGTTGTCGACCTTTTGAATGCCGTCGTTGTTGCCGACTGCCATCACGATCTTCGACGCTTCGGCGCGGTTGACGGCGAGGCCGGTGACAACCGCGACGCCATCGGTGACGGTGACATCGAAATTCTGCACCTGGAGGCCGAGCTTGGCCACCTGCGCCTTGATCGCATCGGGATCGGGGCCGCCGTGGCCGAGCAGCTTGTCCTTGATGAAACTGTAGATACCCATCGCGTCTCTCCTTCGCTGCCGGAACTGGCAACGTTCTTACATGATTTCTGCCGATCGCAACGCCGGGGAATTGTGAAAGATCCGCGCGGGATCAGTTGCCATAGCCGATCGGGTCGTCGCCGAACTGGTTGGGGCCGACCGTGCCGCGCTGGCAAAACCAGTAGATCAGCACGAGGCTGCCGATCAGCGGAATCAGCCCGATCAGGAGCCACCATGCCGAACGATCGACATCGTGCATGCGCCGGAAACTGACAGCAAGCCCCGGCACAAGCAATGCCAGCGTGGCAAGGCCGCCGAACGGGCCGATGCCCCCGAAATCGCCACGATCAAGACCGAATATGACAAGATCGACAATGCCGAGCACCATATTGACGCCGATATTCAGCAGCAGGAACCACCAATATTCGGCCCGGCGCGCCCGTCCACCGAATTGCGCATATTTGCGCAATGGCTCGATCATCCACTGGGTCGCGGTCTTTTCCATGATCAGGTCTTCCCCCGTGGCATCGATCAATTGACCGGTGCGCGCCGACGATAACTTAATGCCTCGGCAATGTGAATGCGCGTCACCTGGTCGGCGCCGGCTAGATCGGCGAGGGTACGCGCCACGCGCAGGACGCGGTGATAACCCCGCGCCGACAGCCGCAAAGATTCGGCCGCTTGCGCCAGCAGCTTGGCCCCGGCTGGGTCGGGGGTCGCCGCTGCTTCCAGTATCTTGCCATCGGCCTCGGCATTGGTGCGCGCGGCGGCGCCGG
This sequence comes from Sphingomonadales bacterium, assembly GCA_038326915.1. Classification (GTDB taxonomy): domain Bacteria; phylum Pseudomonadota; class Alphaproteobacteria; order Sphingomonadales; family Sphingomonadaceae; genus Sandarakinorhabdus. The sequence goes on along the minus strand of JBBQKM010000208.1, from coordinate 38 downwards.
CATAACGCGCCGTCTGGATCGCCCGCGCCGCTGCCACC
>JBBQKM010000207.1:0-5570 GCA_038326915.1 Sphingomonadales bacterium | reverse complement strand
CACGTCACCTGGGTCAGGACGAAGGCGTAGGCTTCGGCGACGTCGTGCAAGGAATTCCAGCGGCCTGACTTGCCGCCATGCCCCGCGCCCATGTTGATCTTGAGCAGCAGCAGATTGTCGTCGGTCTTGGTCGCGCGGAGGCGGGCGGCCCATTTGGCGGGCTCCCAATAGGTCACGCGGGGATCGTTCAGCCCGCCGGTGATGAGCAGCGGCGGGTAGGCCTTGGCCGCGACATTGTCGTAGGGGCTGTAGGAGCGAATCAGCTCGAACGCCGCCCGGTCCTCGATCGGGTTGCCCCATTCAGGCCACTCGCCGGGGGTCAGCGGCAGTGTGTCGTCGAGCATCGTATTGAGCACATCGACGAACGGCACGTCGGCGACCACCGCGCGCCACAGCCCCGGATCGGTGTTGAGCACGACGCCCATCAATTCGCCGCCGGCGGAGCCGCCGCTCGCCGAGATCTGGCCTTCGCGGCTCCAGCCCAGCGCCGCTAGCCCGCGCCCCAAATCGACGAAATCGGTAAAGGCGTTGGTGCGCTTGTCCAGCTTGCCGTCGAGATACCATTGATAGCCCATGTCGTCGCCGCCGCGGATATGGGCGATGGCATAGGCAAGGCCGCGATCGAGCAGGCTGAGCCGGTTGGCCGAGAATGACGGCGGGATGGCGATGCCGTACGCGCCATAGCCATAGAGGTGGAGCTTGCCCGATCCGTCGCGGGGATAGCCCTTCTTGTAGACGATCGACACCGGCACCCGGGTGCCGTCGCGCGCGGTGATCATCAGGCGTTCGGTGGCGTATTGGCTGGCGTCATAGCCCGACGGCACTTGCTGGACCTTGCGGGTGATCAGCGTGCCGGCCGCGACGTCATAGTCATAAACCGTCTGCGGCGTGACCATCGAGGCATAGCCGAGGCGCAACAGCGGCGCGTCGGGTTCGAGATTGGTGCCGATGCCGGCGCTGTACGAGCTTTCCGGAAACGCCACCGCCGTCTCACGGCCGTCGTCGAAGCGCAGCCGCACCTGGTCGAGGCCGTCATGGCGGGCGCTGATCGCGAGGTATGAGGCAAAGGCGGTGTGGCCGCGGATGTAGTCGCGGTCCGACGGCGCGATCAGCTCGTGCCAGTCGCCGGGGCTGGCAATGTCCGCCGTGACGATCCGGAAATTCGGGTGGGTGTCGTTGGTGCGGATGAACAGTGTTTCGCCCCGCACATCGACGTCATAGGTGATGCCGGGCCGGCGCCGCGCGACGAGCAGCGGCGGCGCCAGCGGGTCGGCTGTAGGCACCAGCCGGATCTCGCTGCTGCTATGGTCCGATGTGGCGATGATCAGCCACCGCCGATCCTGGCTCTGCCCGACGCTGACGCCGAAGCCCTTGTCCTCGGTTTCCTCATAAAGCGTCGCGTCTCCCTCGGTGTCGCCGAGCCGGTGCAGCCGCACCCGGATGCGCCGCCAGTTGTCGTTGACCTCCATCCACGCCAGCGCGGCCGAATCGGCCGTCCAGACCGGCACGCCGACGCTCTTGTCGGTCACAATCGTCTCGGCGCCGGTGGCGAGGTCGCGCACCACCAGCCGGAAGCGTTCCGCGCCATTGTCGTCGAAGGCATAGGCCAGCAGACGTCCGTTGGGGCTGATCGCGGTGCCGGCGAGGCGGAAATAGTCCTTGCCGGCAGCGAGCAACGGCTCGCTGAGCAGCACCGCGTCGGCACCGTCCGGCAGCGCCCGGCGCAGCCACGTGCGATACTGGTCGCCGGGTTCGAACCGCCACCAGTATTCATGGCCGCCGTTTTTCACCGGAACGCTGGCGTCGTCCTGCTGGACCCGGCCCTTCAACTCGTCGAGGATCGTGTCGCGCAGGGCTGCGACGGGCGCCATATTGGCGTCGAAATACGCATTCTCCGCCTCGAGATGGCCGAGCACATCGGCATCGGTAACCTCCGGATAGCCCGGGTCGCGCAGCCAGGCCCAGGGGTCGGACAGCGTTTCGCCGTGCCAGGTGGCGACATGCGGCCGGGTCGCGGCAACGGGGGGCGACACTGTGGGATCGGGGGTCATGCGGTTCCTTGCTGGCGCGGGGGCGGGCGCCCGCCTATGTTTGCGCCGACAACCAAGGGTGAGAGCTTGCAATGTCCAACATCAAGGACCGTCTCGACGCGCTGCGCGCGCAATTGGCGGCCGACCGGCTGACCGGTTTCGTCATTCCGCTGACCGACGAGCATATGAGCGAATATGTCGGCGGCTATGCCCAGCGGCTGGCGTGGCTGACGGGCTTTGAAGGCTCGGCGGGGTCGGCGGCGGTGATCGGCGGCAAGGCGGCGATGTTCACCGATGGCCGCTATACGCTGCAGGTGCGCGAACAGGTGCCGGGCGAATTGTTCGAATATCAGGACGTGCCCCGGACGAGCGCAGCGCAATGGCTCGCCGATCACGCCGGGCCGGGCGACGTCATCGGCTATGATCCGTGGCTGCACACCCGCGGCTGGGCCGAATCGACGGCGCGGCTGCTCAAAGCCAAGGGCGCCGAGCTGGTCGCGGTGGCGCAGAATCCCATCGACAGCATCTGGGCCGGGCGCCCGGCGCCGAGCGCGGCGCGGCTCGAGGTGCACCTCGATGAACACGCCGGGCGGACGTCGGCGCAAAAACGCGCCGATGTCGCGGCTTGGCTGGGCGTGCACGGCGCCGACGCTGTCGTCATCACCGCGCTCGATTCGATCGCCTGGCTGCTCAACATCCGCGGCCGCGACGTGTCACGCACCCCGGTGGCGCTGGCATTCGCGATCGTCCACGCCGATGCTACTGTCGACCTGTTCACGGCCCCGGAGAAGCTGTCCGACGCGGTCCGGGCGCACATGGGCGCCGACGTCCGCGCGCAGCCGCGAGAGGCCTTTGAGAGCGCACTGGGCGGCTTTGCTGGCAAGACCGTCGCTGCCGACCCCAACAGCGCTGTCGCGGCGGTGTTCGCGGCGCTGGCCGCCGGCGGCGCGACGATCATCGAGGCGCGCGATCCGGTGGTGCTGCCGAAGGCGCTGAAGAACCCGACCGAGATCGCCGGCACCGTTGCAGCGCACCAGCGCGATGGCGCCGCGCTGACCCGCTTCCTGCATTGGTTCGATGGCGAGGCCCCCAAAGGTCAGCTCACCGAAATGTCGGCGGCGGCAAAGCTCAAGCAGTTCCGCGACCAGACCAATGTGCTCGAGGACCTGAGCTTCGACACCATTTCCGGCGCCGGCCCCAACGCCGCCATCCCGCATTATCGCGTATCGGATGCAAGCAGCCGCGCAATCGTCATGGATTCGATCTACCTCGTCGATTCGGGCGGCCAGTATCGCGACGGCACCACCGATGTGACGCGGACGATGGTCGTCGGCACCCCGACCGCCGAGATGAAGGATCGCTTCACCCGCGTGCTCAAGGGCCATATCGCGCTCGGCCGGGCCATCTTCCCGGTCGGCACGCGCGGCATCCAGCTCGACGTGCTGGCGCGGCAGTTCCTGTGGGAGGCGGGGCTCGACTATGCCCATGGCACCGGCCATGGCGTCGGCAGCTATCTCGCCGTCCATGAAGGCCCGGCGCGCATTGCCTCGAGCGCCGCCTACACCGGCGGTGACGAGCCGCTGGCAGCGGGGATGATCCTGTCGAACGAGCCGGGCTATTACAAATCGGGCGAATATGGCTTTCGTGTCGAAAATCTGGTGCTTGTCGAACCGCGCGACGTGCCGGGTGCCGAAAAGGCGATGCTTGGCTTTCGCGAGCTCACCCTGGCGCCGATCGACCACAACCTGATCGATGTCGGCTTGCTGACGCCGGTCGAGCGCGACTGGTTGAACGCCTATCATGCGCGCGTGCTGGCCGAGATCGGGCCGCAGCTCGACGATGCGGCGCGGGCCTGGCTGACCGCGGCGACCGCACCGCTCTAGACGCGAGCACCTGCTACCATTTGTGCACTGGCGAAAATGCCGCAGTGCCACGATTGTCACGCCGAACAGGGAGAAATTCGATGCTGAAGCCGATCCTCGCCGCCGCCGTTGCCGCTGTCGCCCTCATCGCCGCATCGCCGGCACCGCAGAGCGCCTATCAGTTTTCGATGAAGACCATCGACGGCAAGCCGATGCCGTTTGCCCAGTACAAGGGCAAGGTGCTGCTGGTCGTCAACACCGCCAGCTTCTGCGGGTTCACGCCGCAATATGAAGGGCTGCAGAAGCTGCAGGACACCTACAAGGCCAAGGGCTTCACCGTCATCGGCGTGCCCTCGGGTGACTTCGGCGGCCAGGAATATGACGACGCCGGCGAGATCAAGACATTCTGCGAATCGAAGTTCGGCATCAAATTCCCGCTGACCGAGAAAAGCGTGGTGACCGGCGACAAGGCCGCGCCGATCTATCGCTGGGCGGCCGCCGAAATGGGCCCCGGCAATGTGCCGAAGTGGAATTTCCACAAATATCTCGTCGGCCGCGACGGCAAGCTGATCGCCGCCTTCCCGTCGAAGATCACGCCGATGTCGCCCGATGTCACCGCCGCGGTCGAAAAGGCGGTCGCGGCGAAAGGTTAGTCCTTCGCCGACTCCGGCGCCGCCCGGTCGCGCGCCTTGCGCTTGGCGAGATTGGCGCGGAGCGCGGCGGCGAGGCGTTGCTGTCTCGCCGCTTCGGCATCGGAATCGGGCGTCTTTTTCATCGCTTCATCCTAAACCGTGCAGCGCTTTCTTGACAGCCCGCCACCCCTCGCCCATAGGCACCGACCTTCGCCGGAATGCTGTCGTAGCTCAGTGGTAGAGCGCATCCTTGGTAAGGCTGAGGTCGGGAGTTCAATCCTCCCCGACAGCACCATCCGGCCCCGTTGTTCGGACATCGCGATGCGGACGCAGGCCCGGCCGGGCGGCGCGCCGGGCTGGGGCGCATCGGCATATGGCACGCGAAGTGTCGGCAGATTTTACACCTGCAGTTGCAGGCGCCACCCTTGGTGCAATGCAATCAAGGCGCTAGCTGGCTTATCTGTCTTGGCATGACATTTGCATGACCGCCTGCGAAGCGAAAGTCTTTCGCAAGCAAGGTTGATAGTCGATGAAGTCCGTTTTCGCTGCCATTCTGCTCGCCACCGCCTCCATCGCCCAGGCTGCCACCATCATCTCGGTCGAAGCGCCAGGCGCCCAGGTCACCAGCATCGGCGTCGGCAACACGGCCGTCGAAACCTTTGATGCCCAGGCGGCCGGCGTCGTGACCCCGGTCAACACGACCTTTGCCGCGATCGGCGTCTCCGCCACCTTTACCTCGGTGCTGATCACCGCCGCCGACGTTTATGGCGGTGCCGGCGGCATCGGCAACCAGGCCGCAGCGCGCGACACCGGCAACATGACGATCGATTTCACCGGCACGCCGATCAACTATTTCGGGGTCTGGGCCTCGGCCCTCGACGCTGCGAATACCGTCGAATTCTACCGCGGCGGTTCCTTGCTCAGCAGCACCAACCTGACTGCCTTTACGCTTTCGGACGCCTATCTTGGCAACCCGACCGATAATTTCCTCGGCCAGAATATCAATGAGAAGTACGCGTTCTTCAACTTCATCATCGATGGCGGCT
>JBBQKM010000206.1:0-5577 GCA_038326915.1 Sphingomonadales bacterium | reverse complement strand
CGATGTGCGACTGGCGGTTTCGGAAAGCGAGGTCGCCGCCGCCCAGGCGCTGCGCTACCAGATTTTCTACGACGAAATGGGCGCCACGCCGACGCCGCAGATGGCGCGCCTGCGCCGCGACATCGATGATTATGATGCGATCTGCGACCATCTGCTGGTTGTCGATCATGGCCTCGATGGCCGCCCGCATGTCGTCGGCACCTATCGGCTGCTGCGCCAGGACGTCGCCCAGGCGCACCGCGGCTTCTATTCGGGGGGCGAATACGATCTTTCGCGCTTGATCGCGCAATCAAGCAAAACCGGGCAGTTATTGGAGCTCGGCCGCAGCTGCGTGGCACCGGCGTGGCGCAACAATGCCACGATCACGCTGCTGTGGCGGGGTATCGCGGCCTATCTGCAGGCGCATGGCATCGGCCACATGTTCGGCTGTGCCTCGCTGCACGGTGCCGATCCGCTGCTCCACAGTGCTGAATTGTCTTATCTTTATCACCATCACCTGGCCCCGCCCGAGCTGCGGGCGCGCGCCCACGACAGCAATCACGTGCCGATGGACAACCTGCCCGCCGCAATGATCGACACGCGCGCCGCGTCACGCGCGCTGCCGCCGCTGATCAAGGGCTATCTGCGCGTCGGCGCGATGGTCGGCGACGGCGGATTCGTCGACCACCAGTTCAATACCGTCGATGTTTTCGTCATCATGCCGGTCGATCGCATCACCAGCCGCTATGCGGCGCGCTTTGGCGGCGCCAACGACGCGGTGTAATTCTGTGTATCACCCCGGCGCAGGCCGGGGCCCATGAACCAAAAACGTCGGCACACGCGGACCCATGCCCCCGGACTTGTGGTTTATGGGTCCCGGCCTGCGCCGGGATGACAGGCGGGGCGTTCGGCGCGATAGTGGCCGCGCAATCGAGGACACCGCCGCCATGCCCAAACCCATGCGCATCGACTTTGTTTCCGATGTCGTCTGCCCCTGGTGCGTCATCGGGTTGAAGGCGCTTGAACAGGCGCTCGCCAATGCGCACGACGTCGTTACTCCCGAAATCCATTTCCAGCCGTTCGAACTGAACCCCGACATGCCGCCCGCCGGCCAGAATGTCGCCGAACATATCGCCCAGAAATACGGCGCCGACCCCGAACGCTCGCGCGGCACCCGTGACCTGATCCGTACAACGGCGGAAACTTTGGGCTTTGCGATGAACACCGGCCCCGAAAGCCGCATCTGGAACACCTTCGATTGCCACCGGCTGCTGCACTGGGCGGGGCTGGAGGGGCGCCAGGCCGAACTCAAGATGGCGCTGTTCACCGCGCATTTCAGCGAAGGCCGCGATCTTTCGGACGCGCAGGTGCTGATCGACGCCGCGGTGGCCGCCGGGCTCGATGCCGCAACCGCGCGCGACGTGCTCGAAACCGGCCGCTACATCGACGATGTCCGCCGTGACGAACATTTCTGGCGCGAACAGGGCATAGCGGCGGTGCCGGCAATCGTCATCGACGGCAAATATCTGATCAGCGGCGGGCAACCGGTGGCGGCATTCGAGAAAGCCATCCGCGCGATTGCGGCGGAATAAGATTACTCCCTCCCCGCAGCCGTAGGCGACGCTTCCGCGTCAACGGGGAGGGAGGGGCTACTCTGCCGCGATCGCCTGTTCTTCCGCTGCCTCGGCCTGCTGCAATGCCCACATCTCGGCATAGGCGCCATCGGCCTGCAGCAGCGCCTCGTGGCGGCCACGCTCGACGATCCGCCCGGCTGCCATCACCAATATCTCGTCGGCATCGGTGATCGTCGACAGGCGATGGGCGATCACTAGCGTCGTCCGGCTCTGCGAAACCGCCCCCAAGGCCTGCTGGATATCGGCCTCGGTCGCCGAATCGAGCGCACTCGTCGCCTCGTCGAGGATCAGGATCGCCGGGTCTTTCAGGATCGTGCGCGCAATCGCGACCCGCTGCTTCTCGCCCCCCGAAAGCTTCAGCCCACGTTCGCCGACCTGCGTTGCATAGCCATCGGGCAGCGACAGGATGAAATCATGGATCGCCGCCCCCCGCGCCGCCGCCTCGATCTCGGCCGGCGTCGCCCCCGGCCGGCCATAGGCGATGTTGTAGCCGATGCTGTCGTTGAACAGCACGGTGTCCTGCGGCACGATACCGATGCTCCGGCGCAGCGAATCCTGGGTGATTTCGGCGATATTCTGGCCGTCGATGGTCACCGCGCCGCCCTGGATGTCGTAGAAACGATACAGGATGCGGCTCAGCGTCGATTTGCCGGCGCCCGAATGGCCGACAATCGCAAGCTTTTGCCCCGGCGGCACGTCGAACGACACATCGTGGAGGATCTGCCGCCGCGCATCATAGCCGAATTCGACGTGCGAAAAGCGCACATGGCCACCGGTCACCACCAGCGCCGGGGCGTTCGGAATGTTGGCGATTTCCTGTGGCGTATCGATCAGGCCGAACATCGCCTCCATGTCGATCAGGCCCTGCTTGATCTCGCGATAGACCATGCCGAGCATGTCCAATGGCCGGAACAGCTGCGCCAGCAGCGTGTTGACCAGCACCACGTCGCCGATAGTGAACTTGCCCAGGTGCCAGCCCCAGACGGTATAGCCCATCGCGCCGGCCATCATCAGGTTGGTGATGATCGACTGGCCGATGTTGAGCCACGCCAGCGACACCTCGTTCTTGGTCGCGGCATCGGTGTAGCGCTTGATGGCGAGGCCGTAGTTGCGGTTCTCATGCTCCTCGGCGTTGAAATATTTGACCGTTTCATAGTTGAGCAGCGAATCGACGGCGCGTGCCACCGCCTTGTTGTCGCTGTCGACCATCTCGCGGCGCAGTTTCGATCGCCAGTCGGTGATTTTTTGCGTGTAGCCGATATAGGCGACGACCATCGTCAGCACCGCGACAACCATCAGCGGCCCCAGCTTGATCCAGAAGATCACGCACACGGCGGTCAGCTCGAACACCGTCGGGAAGATGTTGAACAGGATGAAATACAGCATCGTGTCGATGCTCTTGGTGCCGCGTTCGACGACACGGGTCAGCGATCCGGTGCGGCGCTCGAGGTGAAACCGCAGCGACAGCCGGTGAATATGGGCGAAAACGTCCTGCGAAAGCCGCCGCGCCGCGGTCTGGCCGACCCTTTCGAAGATGGCGTTGCGCAGATTGTCGAACAATACGCCGCCGAACCGCGCCAGCGCATAGGCGCCGACCAGCGCGACGGCGATCTGGATGCCATCGGGAACCCCCGCCGCCATGCGATCGATGGCGCCCTTGAAGGCGAACGGCATCACGAGCGAGGTCGACTTGGCGAGCAGCACCAGCAGCATGGCGATGACGACACGCGCCCGCAATGCCGGCTCGGCCTTGGGCCAGAGATAGGGAAGGAACCGCTTCAGGGTGCCGAAATCGGCCTTGCCCGCTGGCGGCGCCGCACTGTGCGCCATGGATTGCATCGGTCCTATGTGGCGATGCCGGCGCGCCGGCGCAATCGGAACCAATGTCCCACCTCGATTGTTCATACTCGGCATGGAGGGGTTAAGATTTCGGTTGCGGCGATTGTGATGGTTTTGCTGGGCTGCGCCGACGATGGCGACCAGTGCCAGCGGGTCGGCACCGTGCCGATCGTCTATGCCAGCGTCGCCGCCTGCAACGCCGCCATCACCCGGCAGCTTCCGCAGCAGAGCAATCTCGACTGGCCGGTGATCGCGGCGCGCTGCGAAGCGTCGCAGCCGGTCATCCAGGTCGCCGCGGTTTCGCCGCACTGACGTCGCCGCCATTGCACAGCCCGGCATCACCGCCCATGGTCGTGCCATGCCCCGTCGCCCCCCGCCACCGCTTCCCGGCCTGCCGACCCGCCAGGCCATCCTCGATTTCATCCGCTCGCAGCAGGCCAGCGTCGGCAAACGCGAGATCGCCCGCGCCTTTGGCCTCCACGCGCAGGACAAGATCGCGCTGAAAGGCCTGCTCAAGGACATGCAGGAGGCCGGCGAACTCGAGCTTGGCCCCGGCCGCACGCTCCACAAGGGCGGCGGCCTGCCCAAAGTCACCGTGATCCGCATCATCGAAGCCGGCGACGAAGGCCCGATTGCCGTCCCCGATCGCTGGGACCAGCCCACCCCGCCGCCGCGAATCCGGCTGATCGAAGCCCGCAAACGCGCCGCCTTCGGAGTCGGCGACCGGCTGCTGGCGCGCATCGAGGAGGTCGGCAGCGGTTACAATGCCTTCCCGATGAAGGCGCTGGCCCGGACCGAGGAGTTCGTCCTCGGCATATTGCGCCACGAGGCAACGGGATTTCGCCTCGTTCCCGTCGACAAGCGCGCCCGCAGCGACCTCGCCGTCAACGATGCCGGCGATGGCAAGGCCGGCGACCTGGTGCTGGCCGAGCCCGGCGGCCGCCCGCCGCGCCAATATGCGCGCGTGGTTGAGGTGCTCGGCGACCCGTTCGCGCCGCGATCCTTCTCGTTGATCGCCATCCACGCCAAGGGCATTCCGCACCGGTTCGACGAAACGACCCTCGAACAGGCCGAAAGCGTCGCGCGGCAACCGCTGGGCGACCGCGAGGATCTGCGCGCGCTGCCCTTCCTGACCATCGATCCGGCCGACGCCCGCGACCATGACGATGCCGTCTGGGCGGCGCCCGACCCCGACCAGCCGGGCCATTTCAACGCCATTGTCGCCATCGCCGATGTCAGTTTCTACGTCCGCCCCGGCACCAGCCTCGACCGGTCGGCGCGCCAGCGCGGCAACAGCGTCTATTTTCCCGACCGTGTCGTGCCGATGCTGCCCGAAACCCTGTCGGCCGATGTGTGCTCGCTGGTCGAAGGCCAGGATCGCGGCGTGCTTGCCTGCCACCTCCACATCGCGCCGGATGGCAAGGTGCTGCGCCAGCATTTCACCCGTGCCGTCATCCGCTGCGTCACCAACATCGCCTATGAGGAGGCGCAGGCCAGCATCGACGCGCAGTCGGGCGCCTATCTGCCCATCCTGACCGACCTTTGGGCGGCCTGGGGCGCGCTGTCGAAGGCGCGCGACCACCGCGAGCCGCTGGCGCTCGAACTGCCCGAACGCCGGGTCCGGCTCGACGAGCAGGGCCGCATCGCCGCCATCGAGCTGCGCGAGCATTTGGCGGCGCACCGCCTGATCGAGGATTTCATGATCGCCGCCAATGTCGCCGCGGCCAAGGCGCTCGAGGCGAAGAAGGCGCCGTGCATGTACCGCGATCATGAGGCGCCGGGGCGCGAAAAACTTATCGCGCTCAAGGACTATATGGAAACCTTCGGCCAGAATTTTGCCATGGGGCAGGTCATCAAGCCGGCGACGTTCAACCGGCTGATCGAGCGCGTGAAGGGCCAGGAATACAGCGAACAGGTGATGGAACAGATCCTGCGCACCCAGACCCAGGCCTATTACAGCCCCGAAAACAAGGGCCATTTCGGGCTTTCGCTGGGCAGTTATGCGCATTTCACCTCGCCGATCCGCCGCTATGCCGATCTCGTCGTCCACCGGGCGCTGGTGACCGCGTACAAACTGGGCGACGGCGGGCTGGGGGAGGGCGATGCCGGGGCCATGGCAAAGACC
>JBBQKM010000205.1:0-5647 GCA_038326915.1 Sphingomonadales bacterium | reverse complement strand
CCAATGCGCAGTGCCTCGGCGGCATCGATCAGCATCGCCGAAAACAGCAGCCGCTTGGCCTGCGCCGGGCCGACGAGATCGACGAGCAACCGCGTATCGTGGAGCGGATAGACAAGGCCGAGCTTGGCCGGGGTGATGCCGAAGCGCGCCCGCGGCGAGGCGATGCGCACGTCGCACGCCAGCGCGATGCCGCAGCCGCCGCCGATGGCATCACCGTCGATCATCGCGATCGTCGGCTTGGGAGCGCGCGCCAGCGTCACCTGGGTGGCGCGGATTGCGGCCTGGTTGCGCGCCCGCCAATCGGGATCGCCCGACGCGGTGGCGAATTCGCCGATATCGGCGCCGGCACAAAAGGGTCCGGGCTGCGCGGATGCAACCACCAGCACCCGGATGGCCGGATCGGCCATCGCGGCGTCAACCAGCAGCGGGAAAGCCTCCCACATCGCCTGGCCCATCGCATTGCGTTTGGCGGGGCGATCGATCAGCAGCCGGGCGATGCCGGCGGAACGGGTGAGGTGCAGATGGGGATTGGCCATCCCGCGTGCATAGACGGCGTTGTGCCCAAGAAAAAGGGGCCGGCGGGGGGATCGCCGGCCCCTCAGGGCATCCTGGGGTCAGGATATCGAGGAACGTCGCAGATGCGCCTTACTGGGCGATCGGTGCGGTGCTCAGCGCGGCGAGATCGGTGCCGAGCGCCTTGGCGGCGGCGGCGAACTTCTTGCCGGCTTCGCTGCGGCCGCCGGCTTCACACAGCTTTTCGCCGGTGTTGACGAGGCTCAGCGCCTTGCGGGCCTGGTCCGGCTGCGCGGTGGCGGCGATGGTGCGGATCTGCGCCGGGGCGGTGTTGCAGGTGTTTTCAGCGGCGGCGGCCGGGGCGGCGGCAAAGCCGATGAAGGCAGCGCTGATGGCGAAAGCGACGGGGACGATGAGGAAACGGTTGGTCATGGACTTTCTCCTGCTTGCTTCATTCTGGGGCGGGGCTGCCCGGTTGCTCGTTCGGTTGAGCCTTACTCAAATCAACTGAGTGAAGCTTTAAGTGACACTCAAAACCGGGTCAAGCGGAATTTGAGCGCCAATCAGAAACTTTTTGTTTTTTGCGGTGCAACACCGCTTTTTGTGAAGGCAAAGCTGGCGCGGGTCAAGCCAATTTGCTGCGCTGCACAATGAAACTGGGCCGCGACTCGGGGAAAATTCGAGCGCGACTCGGGAAAGTTTCGAGTCCGACTCTACTCAGCGCAAGTGAGTCGCCTCGACCCACCACCCCCGCCCGGCGAGCGCCGTAGCGGCGTGCCGACAGGCCGCCTCGCTGTCATACAGCGCAAGGCATGTCGCCCCCGACCCGCTCATGCGGACGAGCTGCACCCCGTCGGTTACCGCCAGGGCCGCCAGCACATCGCCGATCACCGGCGCAATCGCGATCGCCGCCGCCGTCATGTCGTTGCGCAGAGTCGCCAACGGCGCACCGGGCGCTACGCCGCCGTGATCTTGCCGGTCCCACCCGGCGAACACCGGCCCCGTCGGCACCGCCACCCGCGGATTGACCAGCAGCACCGGTGTCCCGGCGAGGTCGACCGGCCATGGCGCCAGCATTTCGCCCCTGCCCGTGCCCAGCCGCGTCACCGGGTCGACGCACGCCGGCACATCGGATCCCAGCGGATCGGCAATGGCGCGAAGCCGCTCGGCGCTCCAGTCGAGCCCCCAGAAGCGGTTGAGCAGCCGCAGCGCCGCCGCCGCATCGGCCGAGCCGCCACCCAGCCCCGCCGCCACCGGGATGCGCTTGTCGAGCGTCAGCGCCGCGCCGGTACGCACCTCGCCCGCCGCCGCCAGTGCCCGCGCCGCGCGCAGCACCAGATTGTCGGGCCCCTGCCCGGCCGGTCCGGCAAATTCGCCCGTCACCGCGAGCGACAGACCATCCGCCGGCGCCACCGCCAGTGTGTCGCCGAATTCGGTGAAGGCGAACACCGTTTCCAGTTCGTGATAGCCATCATCGCGCCGCCGCCGCAGGTGCAGCGCCAGGTTAATCTTGGCGGGGGCAAATTCGGTCAGGCGCATGGCCGGAAGATCGCTTATTTCGTCGTCGCCATCGCCAGCGCCGCTTCCAGCCCGACATCGAGCTTGGCGAGCAGCGCCTTTTTCTGCTTGTCGTCGGGGCCTAGGTCGAGCGCGGCGCGCCAGCGGAACTTGGCGTCGATACGGCGGCCGACCTGCCAATAGGCATCGCCCAGATGCTCGGTCACCGTCGGGTCGGTCGGTTCCAGCGCCATCGCCTTTTCCAGCGTCACCACGGCATCGGCATAATGGCCCTGGCGATACTGGCTCCAGCCCAGCGAATCGATGATGCCGCCGTCGCCGGGGCGCAGCCGGGCGGCGCGTTCGATCATCGTTGCCGCTTCGCTGGCACCAAGGCCGCGATCGAGCATCGAATAGCCGAGATAGTTGAGCACGATCGGTTCATCGGGCGAACGCCGCAGCGCCTCGCGCAGATCGGCCTCCGCCGCCGGCCAGTCGCCGCCGCGTTCCGCCATGCTGCCGCGCAGGAAATACAGCCCCCAGGCTGCGTCGGCGCCGGCCATCCTGATCGCCGTGCCATAGGCCGTCGCGGCCTCGCCAAAGCGGTCGGCACGACGATGCCAGTCGCCAAGCCGGGTCCAGTCATCGCTGTTTGCATCGGAAGCAGTGGCCGCCGCCTTGAGCAAGGCACCCGCATCATCGGCCTTGCCCATCGCCTCGAGCACCTCGGCGCGCCGCGCCTGCGCCGCCATCGCCAGCGGATCATTCGCCGGGATCATCGCATAGGCGACCAGCGCCGGGCCGCGCTGTGCCGATCGCGCCAGCACATCGCCGCAGATCAGCCATGTCGCGGGCAAATCGGGCGCGAGGAAGCTGCCGACGCGCGCGAACAGCAGCGCCAGCGGCACCGGCTTGTCGCGCGAAAGATCGGTTGCCAGCCGCGATGCCATCCAGCCGATGCCGCGCCGGGCATCCGGCGCCAGCGCACCGATGCGCTTGCCGCTTTCCAGCCGCGCCCGCGCCGCGCCGAGCAATGTGTCATTGCCTTCGAGCAGCTTCAGCGCCGCTGCCTTGTCACCGCCCTGCGCCAGCGCATCGGCCTCGCCCTGGCGCAGGAAGCTGATGCCGGCGCCGGTGCCGGCGCGCAGCTCGGCATAGGCCGCCGCCGCTTCTTGCCATTTGCCCATGCCGGCAAGCATATGGGCGCGTTGTTCGGCGATGTACGACCGGGCAAAGCCGCTGAACGCCGCCGGGTCGAGCCGCGCCAGCGCCGCGTCGCGCTTGCCGCGGCCGAACAATGTCCACGCCTCCACGATGGGCCCGACAACCACGCCATAGCCAGCGCTGGCGAGCCCGGCGCGCGCCGCATCGACACCGGCCCAATCCTTGCGCAGCACGGCATCGGACAGCTGCACCAGCGCCACGTCGGAATCGCCCTGGCCGGCGAGTTTGAGCTGGCGGGCGAGTTCAAAGGCGAGCGCCTGGTCGCCCGAGGCAACGGCAAGATCGAAGGTGCGGCGGGTCAGTTCGGGCTGGTTGGGATCGCGGGCGCGCGCGGTATCGAAATAGCGCGTGGCCTTTTCCAGCGAGTCATCGGCGGCGGCATAGCGGCCGAGGACGTAGCCGTGCAGCGCCGATTCAACCGACTCCGATGCCGGCGCGACCGGGCGTGCCGGGGCAGCGGTAGCGGTGGCGAGGAGCAGGATGGCGAGGGCGATGCGCATGGCGGGACAGTGGCTGGATTGGGGGCGGAAGTCGAGTGAGGGGGCGAGTTACAGGGCAATGGCATGGGTAAAGGGCGCGTGCGAAGGGCATGGGCAAAGCCCATGCTGGCGTCGGACGGGTTCGGTCGGGGAAACCGACCGCCCCGCCGGCCGGGCTTGCGCGAGGTGGGCGCGGCACGCGCCCTCCCGCGCTGCGCCTTACATATTCGGATAATTCGGCCCGCCGCCGCCTTCCGGCACCACCCAAGTGATGTTCTGCGACGGGTCCTTGATATCGCAGGTCTTGCAGTGGACGCAGTTCTGCGCGTTGATCTGGAAACGCGGTTCGTCGGTGTCCTGCCCGACCACCTCGTACACCCCGGCCGGGCAATAGCGTTGCGCCGGTTCGTCCCAGGTCGGCAGGTTGACGCGGATCGGCACCGTCGGGTCCTTCAGCGTCAGGTGGATCGGCTGGTCTTCCTCGTGGTTGGTGTTCGACAGGAAAACGCTGGTCAGCTTGTCGAAACTGATGACGCCATCGGGCTTGGGGTACGCGATCGGCTTGGCGTCGCTCTTCGTCTTCAGCGACTTGTAGTCGGGGTGATTCTTCATCGTGAACGGCAGGTTGTAGCCGAGATACTCCATCCACATCGTCACCCCGGCGAGGCCGGTGCCGACGAAATTGCCATATTTTTCAACCAGCGGCAGGGTGTTGCGCACCATCTTCAGCTCTTCGAACACCCAGCTTTTCTTGTAGGCGGCGCAATAGTCGGCAAGCTCGTCGTTGCCGCGCTGACTGGCGATCGCTGCGACGGCCGCATCGGCGGCCATCATGCCGGTCTTCATCGCAGTATGGCTGCCCTTGATGCGCGGCACGTTGACGAAGCCGGCGCTGCAACCGATCAGCGCGCCGCCCGGGAAGGTCAATTTCGGCACCGATTGCCAGCCGCCGTCGTTGATCGCGCGCGCGCCATAGGAGACGCGGCGACCGCCCTCCAGGATTTCGCGGATCGCCGGATGGGTTTTCCAGCGCTGGAATTCATCGAACGGCGACAGATAGGGGTTGGCATAGTTGAGCCAGACCGAGAACCCCAGCGCGACCTGGCCATTGGCCTGGTGGTAGAGGAAGCCGCCGCCATTGGCGTCGCTGAGCGGCCAGCCCTGGGTGTGCAGCACCTTGCCCGGCACATGCATTTCGGCCGGAATGTCCCACAATTCCTTCAGCCCGATGCCATAGATCTGCGGCTGGCTGTCCTTGTCGAGCGCGAAATGGCGGATCAACTGCTTCGACAGATGGCCGCGCACGCCTTCGGCAAAGAAGGTGTATTTGGCGTGGAGCTCGAGCCCCGGCTGCCAGCTGTCCTTGCGCGTGCCGTCGCGGGCGATGCCCATGTCGCCGGTGGCGACGCCCTTGACGCTGCCGTCGTCGTTCCACAGCACCTCGGCGGCGGCAAAGCCGGGGAAGATTTCGACGCCGAGCGCCTCGGCCTGGCCGGCGAGCCAGCGGCACAGATTGCCCAGCGACACCGTGTAGCAGCCCTTGTTGTTCATGAACGGCGGCATCAGGCCGTGCGGGAATTCGTGTTTCTTGTGCTCGGTCAGGATCCAGTGGTGGTTCTCGGTGACCGGAACCGTCATCGGGCTGTCGAGATCGCGCCAGTTGGGCAGCAGTTCATCGAGTGCGCGCGGATCGACAACCGCCCCCGACAGGATGTGCGCGCCGATCTCCGACCCCTTTTCGAGGATGCACACCGACAGCTCGAGCCCCTTGTCGGCCGCCGCCTGTTTCGCCCGGATCGCCGCGGCCAGCCCGGCCGGGCCACCCCCGACGATCACCAGGTCATAGGGCATTGATTCTCTGTCAGTCATCGCTTGACCTTATCCATCCCCGGCCGCTTTGACGCTATCGTAACGGCACGTCGCGGCTTTGCCAT
>JBBQKM010000204.1:0-5652 GCA_038326915.1 Sphingomonadales bacterium | reverse complement strand
CCAGCGGACCGGGTTGCCGCGCTTGCCGTCCCAGACCGGCAGCGCGACATCGCCGGGGGCGGCGGCGAGCGCGGCGAGCAGCGCCGGTTCGACGCGCGGCATGTCGCCGAGGCAGACGAGCGCCGCGCTCCACCCCGGCGGCACCGCGGCGATGCCGGCGCGCAAGGATCGGCTGAGGCCGTCTTCATAGTCGTCGGCGGTGACAAACTGCGCCGGGCGGTCGCCGAGGGCGGCACGAACTTCGGCGGCGCGGGCGCCGAGCACGACGATGGGCGGCGGCAGCCCGGCGGCGGCGATGGCATCGGCGACATGGGCGACCAGCGGCTGGCCGCGCCAATCGGCGAGCAATTTGTGCTCGGACCCCATGCGGCTCGACCGGCCGGCGGCGAGGATGATCGCCCCCACCGCTGCGCCCGGCGCCGCGCCGCCGGTGGCGACGGCGCGCGGTTCGGGGCGCTCGGCTTCGGGCAGCAGGCCACCGGCGCCCATCATGGCGATATCGCCGCTGGTGACCGCCTGGCCGGCGATGAGGCGTTCGAGGACGATATCGAAGCCATTGCGTTTCGGCGAGCGCGCGCAGCCGGGCAGGCCGATGACCGGGCGGCCGCCGATGCTGCCGAGGCAAAGCAGATTGCCGGGATCGACCGGCATGCCGAGCCGTTCGACACGGCCGCCGGCGGCAACGATCGCAGCGGGGATGACATCGCCGCGATCGACGGTGGCGGAGGCACCGACGACAAGGAGGATATCGGGGGTGGCAGCGGCAAGCGCGGCGGCGAGGGCGGCTTCATCGTGGGGGCAGGGTGGCAATTCGGTGAAGCGGCAGCCGAGCGCCGCGACGCGTTCGCCGGTGACGCGGGCGGTCTTGGCGATGCCCTTGGCGCTGGTGCCGGCGAGCGTCGTCGCGATCAAGGCGATATGCAGCGGGCGGAACGGCGCCAGCGCGATCGGCACGGCGGCGGCGGCGGCGGCGGCGAGCGCATCGGCCGCCACGGCGTAGCGGATGACCTTCACCGTCGCGACGATCTCCCCGGCGGCGACGCGGACACCGGGGGCGAGGGTGGCGAGGGTGAGCGCCTCGTTGACGGCGTTGATCGCGGTGACGGCGGCGGCATCGATGGCGACGATCCCGGCGGCGGCGGCAGCGAGGTTGGCGCGGCCGTGCGCGGCGGGCAACGCGGTGACGCCGGCACCGGCCAGCGCCGCGGCGAGCGCGGCGGCGGCGGCATCCTCGCCGATGTCGGTGGCGCCGGGGCGGGCGACGGTGAGGCGTTCGATGCCGGCGGCGGTGGCCGCGGCGATATCAGCGGCGGACAGCGTGCGTCCCTTGGCCCAGCGCGCCGCACCGACGAGCAACGAATGGGCGAGGATGGCGCCTTCGGCAGCGGCGGTGGGAACGGCGCCGAAGATCATGCCCGCGGTGCGAGCGCCCCCCGCGCAGCGATCGGCGCCCCACGCGCAGCGATCGGCGCCCCCCGCCAGGCGGCGGTCATCTCGGCCGCGATGCTGAGCGCGATCTCGGCCGGATCGGCGGCACCGATGGCAAGGCCGGCAGGGCCGCGCACCCGCGCCAGCGTGGCAGCGTCAAAGCCCAGCGCGGCGAGCCGTTCGAGCCGGCCGGCATGATTTTTCCGGCTGCCGAGCGCGGCGATATAATAGGCCGGCGAGGCCAGCGCCGCGGCGAGCGCCACGTCGTCGAGCTTGGGATCATGGGTCAGCGCAACCACCGCGCTGGCCGCGTTGGGCTGCCATTCGGCGAGCGCCTCATCGGGCCAGCGGCGATCGAGATCGAGGCCGGCAAAGCGCGCATCGGCAGCGAACAGCCCGCGCGGATCGATGACCGTCGGGGTGATGCCCAGCCCGATCGCCAGCGGCACCAGCGCCTGGGCGATATGTACGGCGCCGATGATCGCGAGCCGGCGCGGCGGCGGATAGGCGCGGGTGATCGGGCCATCGTCAGCCTCGACGGTCAGTCCGGTGGCGGGATCGGTCGCCAGCGTGACGGCGGCGCCAGCGTCGGCCGCCGCGATCAGCCGCTCGATCAGCGCCGGGGCGAAGCCATCGTCGGCAAGGCGCTGGACGAGCACCTGGATGCGGCCGCCGCACGCCAGCCCGACCTGCCAGGCGGTGGCATCGGCGACGCCATAATCGAGGCTGGCGACGCCCGTGCCGGCATCGAGCAGCGCCTGCGCCTCGGTGATGACATCGCCTTCGACGCAACCGCCGCTGACCGAGCCTTCGAACAGCCCGTCGTCGCGGATGGCGAGATGGCTGCCCTTGCGGCGCGGCGCCGACCCCCAGGTGTCGACAACGGTGGCGATGGCGACGCGGTGCCCGGCGCGGTGCCAGCCGAGTGCGGCCGCCAAAGTGCCGAGGTCGTCGGCGGGTCTGGGAGCAGCCATCAATTCCACTGCCAGAGCAGGAAGGCGAGCACGGCGAGGACGAGGCCGCCGCCCCAGACCAGCGGCGACAAGCCGGTAGCTTCGGGCGCCAGGGTCGGTTCGTGCAGCGGCTCTACCACTTTCGGGGTATCCGCTACCACTTTCGGGGTATCGGCCGGCGTTTCGACCTCGGCCTTCAGCTTGGCGAAAAAGCTTTCCGCATAGGCCTTGGCGGTGCCCTCGATCAGCCGGGCGCCGAGCTGCGCCAGCTTGCCGCCAACCGACGATTTGACCTGATAGCTGAGGAGGGTCGTGCCCGGCGCCGGCTCGGCGAGCTGGACCGCCGCTTCGCCCTTGGCAAAGCCGGCGACGCCGCCCTTGCCCTCGCCGACGAGCACATAGCGTTCGGGGGCGACGACGTCGGTGAACGTGACCTGGCCGGTAAAGGTGGCGCGCACCGGGCCAACTTTGGCATTCATCTTGCCTTCGAAGCGCTCCCCGCTGTCGCCGGTGACGCGGGTCAGCGTTTCGACTCCCTCGATGCAGCGCGCCAGCACCTCGGGGTCGTTGAGCGCCGCCCAGACGCGATCCCGGGCGGCGTTGATCGAGACTTCGCCGGAAAGTTCCATTGCCTTGCCCTTCCAGACCAGAGTGCCGGACTATCGTTTCTAAACAGCCCTTACCGCCGGTTTCACCGTGCCGCCACTGGCATCCGCAAAACCCCGGATTTGCACCGGCTGGTGCAATGCCAATGCTGCTGTTGAACCCGCTTGGCGAGACCATCTTTGTGCGGTTATACTATTGGCACGCGGGGTGCGGTTTTGTTGCGTTCAGGGGGATCGAATGTTCGAACAGGATGAATCGGATATTGTTGCAGCGGTAGACGAAGTCATCGTCCGGGGCGCAGTGAAATGGTTTGACCCGGTTCGCGGTTATGGTTTTCTGGTCCCTTCTGATGGCGTCGGCAGCGATGTACTGGTGCATTTCACCGTCGTGCGCGAACTCGGCCGCCGCAGCCTGCCAGAGGGCGCGACGCTGACTTGCGCGGTGGTGGCGCGCGATCGCGGCCGCCAGGCCAAGCGCATCATCGATGTCGACCTGTCGACGGCCATTGGTCCCGATCCCGAAACAGCCGCGGCGCGCGCCGCCGATCGGGTCGATCCGCAATCGATGCTGGCGGCTGCGGGGGCGGTCGAATCGGTGACGGTAAAATGGTTCAACCGACTGAAGGGTTATGGTTTTGTCGTCCGGCCGGGATCGGCAGAGGATATCTTCATCCATATGGAAACCGTGCGCCGCGCCGGGCTGGTTGAACTGGTGCCTGGCCAGGCCTTGCACGTGCGGGTCGCCCCGGGGCACAAGGGACCGTTGGCGGTTGTCATCGAATTGCCCGAGGATCCTGACGCGTGAAATTGTTGTTTGCCGCTGCGGCGGCGGTGTTGAGTGCGTTTCCTGCGGCTGCGGCCTGCCCCAACGCCGGGCTGGCGACAGTGCCGGTCACGCTGGTCACCGCGAAGGGTCGCCATGCCTATACGATCGAAATGGCGGCGACGCCGGCGCAACAGGAATGCGGGCTGATGTACCGCAAGGCGATGAAGCGCAATGTCGGGATGATGTTCCCGTTCGATCCGCCGCGGCGGGCGACCTTCTGGATGGAAAACACGCCGCTGCCGCTCGACCTGATCTTTGTCGCGCCGGATGACACGGTGCTCAGCGTCGCGCCCGGCAAACCTTATTCGCGCGACATCATCGATTCGCAGGGTGTCAGCGCGGCCGTCATCGAACTCAACGCCGGTGAGGCCAAACGCATTGGCCTGAAGCCCGGCGACAAGGTCGTGCGCTGACGGCGTAACGGGGGCGGCCGCAACCGCCCCCAGCGATCAGAACCGACCGCCGATCTGGACGCCGATGATGCGCGGTTCGTTGATCATGCCAGTCAGGTTGTTGAAATCGATGCCGGATACGATGCGGACCTGGTTGGTGATGTTGCGTGCAAACACCGCCGCCTCAAGCCCGCCGCTGGTCTTGTAACCGACCTTCAGGCCGCCTTCGAGGCTGGCCTTGCCGCGGAATTCGGTGGCTTCGTAGAGGAAGAAATTGACCTCGCTGCGATACGCCCAATCGGTAAAGGCGTAGATCTCGCCATCGCCGACGGGAACGGCGAAGCGCGCCGTGACATTGGCGATGAAGCGCGGTGCCTGCGGCAGGTCGTTACCGTCAATCAGCGCCAACCCGGCGGCGTTGGTGGGGTTGAGCAGCGTACACTGGCCCGAACCGCACGAACCGACGGCGATGGCACCATCGCGGATTTCGGTGAAATTCCAGCTGCCGCTGGCGGTGAGATCGAGGCCTTCGAGCGGCCGCGCGCCAAACTCCGCTTCAAGGCCATAGCCCACCGCCTTGTCGGCGTTGAGCAGCCGTGCCGAGTTGGAAGTGCCGCCCACCGCCGTCAACTGGATGTTCTTGGTGCGGTTCCAATAGCCGGCGAGGTCGAAACGCAGCGTCTTGCTATCGTTCTGCGCCTTGATGCCGGCCTCGCCTGACAAGGTCGTCTGCGAATCGGCCACCGTCGGCACGCTGCCGAACAGCACGCGGCCCTGGATGGCGGGGCCGAGATAGCCGGTGGCGACGCGGGCGTAGACGTTGACATTGGGGGTGGCGACCCAGGTCGTGCTGAGATCCCACGAGACATTGTCGCCCTGGGCGCGGGTGGTGATCGGCAGCGTCAGGCCCGGCGTCAGCGCAAAGCCGGCGGTGAAGCCAGAAACGGTATCAACCTTTGTATCCTTCGAATACCGCAGGCCGCCGCGCACGGTCAGCGCGTCGGTGAACTTGTATTCAGCCGACGCGAACAGGCCCCAATTCTCGTTGCTGTTGTCGTGGATGATGTCCTGGTACGACAGCGATGACAGGCGGAAATAGGCGGTTTCGTTGTAATCGAGGTTCTGCTTGAAGTAATACGCACCGAACTGGGCGCGGAAACCGCCGAAATCTTCGGTCTGGAAACGGATTTCCTGGCTGAATTCCTTGGGTTTCGACCGCCCGCCGGTGTTGACGTCGAACAGCGCGACGTTGAGCCCGAGCGGCGGGAAAAGGTAGATATTGCCGCCGTCGATGTCGCCGGTGCTTTCGGTGTTCGATTTCTCATAGCCGGTCACCGAATAAAGCGTGCCGAGCCCGTCGAAATGATAGTCCATGCGCAAGCCGACGCCAAAGCTGCTCAGCGACTGGCTGGTCAGGCCATCGAGCGCCACCTTCGACTTGTCGAAGC
>JBBQKM010000203.1:0-5654 GCA_038326915.1 Sphingomonadales bacterium | reverse complement strand
GTTCCCGAGCCCGCGCCCGAGCCGATACCCGAAACGCCCGTCGCGGCGGCATTCCAGCCGGTGCCGACCGACGATGGCGATACCGACGACGCCGAAGCGCCCGGACCGCACCTGGTCCGCAACGCCGTGGCCGCCGTGCTCGGGCTGGCGCTCGCCGTTGCTGCCGCCGGGCTGTGGGTCGGCCGCATCGATGCGCACCAGATCCCGTTCGTCGGCGAACGGCTGGCGATGCTGGTGCCGACCGGCCAGCCGCTGCAGGTCACCGTTGCCGGCACCGTCACCATATTGCCATCGGGCGGCCGTGTGCTCGACGTCACCGGCACCATCACCAACCCGGGCCGCAGCCTCGCCCGCGTGCCGCCGCTGAAGGCCAGCCTGGCCGGCCCCAGCGGCCCGGCGCGGCGCTGGACGATCGCGCCGCCGGCCGCCCGGCTCGCGCCCGGCGCCAGCATCAGTTATGCCAGCACGGTGATGGGCTTTCCCGCCGATGCGCGCACGCTGGCCGTGACACCGGGCCGCTGAGGCGATCCGCAAAACTATCCAAGTTGCGGCTGGATTTGCGGGCGCGGAAGTGACACTGACACCGGCGAAAGCCATAGGGGAGAGCGTCCATGATCTTTGAATACAGCGACAAGTCCAAGGCCTTGATCGAGCGCGTGCGCGCCTTCATGGACGAACATATCTACCCCAACGAAGCCCGCTACGAACAGGAAGTCGCCGAGGGCGATCGCTGGAAGGTGCTGCCCGTCATCGAGGAACTGAAGCCCATCGCCAGAAAGGCCGGGCTGTGGAACCTGTTCCTCAACATCTGCGAGCACGACACCGGCGAATGGCAGGGCCCGGGCCTGACCAACCTCGAATATGCGCCGCTCGCCGAGGAAATGGGCCGCGCCATGTGGTCGAGCGAAGTCTTCAACTGCTCGGCCCCCGACACCGGCAACATGGAAGTGCTGCGCACCTATGGCAGCGAAGCCCAAAAAGCCGAATGGCTGCGCCCGCTGATGGCTGGCGAAATCCGCTCCGCCTTTCTGATGACCGAGCCTGCGGTGGCATCGTCGGATGCCACCAACATCGAAACCTCGATCGTCCGCCAGGGCGACGAATATGTCATCAACGGCCGCAAATGGTGGTCGTCGGGCGTCGGCGACCCGCGCTGCAAGATCGCCATCGTGATGGGCAAGACCGATCCCAGCGCCGCCCGCCACGCCCAGCAGAGCCAGATCCTGGTGCCCCTCGACGCCCCCGGCATCACCAAGGTGCGCGCGCTGAAGGTGTTCGGCTATGACGACGCGCCGCACGGCCATTTCGAGGTCATTCTCGACAATGTCCGCGTGCCGGTCGGCAACATGATCCTGGGCGAAGGCAAGGGCTTTGAAATCGCGCAAGGCCGCCTGGGCCCGGGCCGCATCCACCATTGCATGCGCAGCATCGGTGCCGCCGAACGCGCGCTGGAAAAGATGGTCAAGCGCCTGAAATCGCGCGTCGCCTTCGGCAAGCCGATCAGCGAGCACAGCCTGTGGCACGAACGCATCGCCGATTCGCGCATCGCCATCGAGACATCGCGGCTGCTGACGCTGAAGGCCGCGTACATGATGGACACCGTCGGCAACAAGGCCGCCGCCAACGAGATCGCGATGATCAAGGTCGTCGCGCCGAACATGAGCTGCCTGATCCACGACCACGCCATCCAGGCACACGGCGGCGGTGGCGTCTGCCAGGATTACGGGCTGGCGTCGGGCTATGCCGGGCAGCGCACCCTGCGCCTCGCCGATGGCCCGGACGAAGTGCACCGCCAGGCGATCGCCAAGAACGAACTGCGCCGGTATAATTAAGGCGCAGCGCCGCGTGCGCGTAGCGGAGGGATTGCGCAGCAATCACCTGCTACGCGCCGACAGGCGCAAGACCGGCCAGCGAGGCGGACAGCTTAGCTGGCCGATCTCGTCTGACGCCAGCCGCGGCTTTGCCGCGGCCCTGCCTGACGTTCTTGCCGCCACAAATCCAAATCCGGCTTGCACCCGCTCCCCGCCCCTGCTAACCGCCCCCTCCTACCGGACGGAGCAGCGCTCCGGACAAATGGCTGTGCGGCCATGGCGGAACTGGTAGACGCGCAACGTTGAGGTCGTTGTGGCCGAAAGGCCGTGGAAGTTCGAGTCTTCTTGGCCGCACCAGCCCCCCAAACGCTACAGCCCCAGCACCGACCGCGCGATGATCGTGCGCTGGATCTCGTTGGTGCCGCCATAAATGCTTTGCGCCCGCGTCATCAGATAGTCCTCGATCGCCGGCACGATGAACGGCGGCAGGTCGGGCAGCGTCGCCGCCCAGCCCGGCCCGCGTTCGGGCAGTGACGGCGCCGCCAGCCCGCCGGCAAGATCGAGGCGCAATTCTGTGATCGCCTGCGCGGTTTCGGTGGCGAGAATCTTGATCAGCGACGCGACATCGCCGCCATCCTGGCGCAGCGCGCGTTCGACAAAGCCGGCGAGGCAATCGACGGCGGTTTCGGTTTCGGCCAGCCGGCGGCGGAAATCCGGCGTGTCGGCCTCGGGCTGGGCGGCGGCGAGCGCCCGCACCTGCGCGAGTGCAGCGCGTTTTTCGGCGACATGGGCATACCAGATGCGTTCGTTCGACAGCAGTTGCTTTGAATAGGCCCAGCCCTGGCCTTCCGCGCCGATCAGGTTTTCGGCGGGCACGCGCACATCATCGAACGTGACTTCGGCGAGGTGGTGGCGGCCGTCGATGGCGGTGATCGGGCGCACCGTCACGCCCGGCGACGCGATTTCGATGCACAGGAACGAAATGCCGGCGCCGCCGCGTGCCGCCTCGCCGGTGCGGACGAGGCAGAATATCCAGTCGGCCCAGAATCCCAGGCTCGTCCAGGTCTTGCGGCCGGTGACGACATAGTCGTCGCCATCGCGGCGGGCGCGGGTCGTCAGCGACGCAAGGTCGGAACCGGCGCCGGGTTCGGAATAGCCCTGCGCCCAGAAACTGCGCCCGGCGAGGATATCGGGCAGCCAGCGGCGCTGCTGGTCGGGGGTGCCGAAGGCAATGATGATCGGCGCGACATAGATCAGCCCCATAGGCACCACCGTCGGCGCCCCGGCGCGGACATATTCCGCCTCGAACAAGCGGCGCTCGGCGATGCTCCAGCCCGGGCCGCCATGCTCCGCCGGCCAGTGCGGCGCCCCCCAGCCGCGCGCCGCCAGCGCCGCCTGCGAGCGCAGATGATCGTCGCGGCCCAACGTTTCGTCGGCGCGCAACCGCGCCAGCAGGTCCTGCGGATAGTCATGCGCGAAGAACGCCGCGATGTCGGCGCGCAGGCGGGTCAGTCCGTCATCGTCAGCCATCGCCACCACACCCCGATCCCCCAGCTTTCGACAGCCTATGCGATGCGCGCGCTGCTGGCGACGCGCATCTGTGCTGGTGTGGCGGCCGCCGCCAGCGTCGGATACTGGCGGGATAGCGAGTGCATGGCGGCATCGCCTGACCATTTCCCTGCGTAGCTGGCATCTGATAGAGTTTGTTTCGGGGGCCGTCATCATGCGCATCCAGGCCAGTTTCATCGCCGGTTTCGCCGCCATCGCACTGGCGGTGGCGGTTTTGCCGGCCGGGCGGGGGGTGGTTGCCGCCGATCATCTCGACGCGCCGACGCGAACCGATGCCGCCGTTGACCCGACTCCCGACATTCCGGCCGACATTGCCGATGTCTATGCCTGGCATACCGCCACCAAGATCGTCATCGCGGTCAGCTTTGCCGGGCCGAGCCTTGCCACCAACCCGGCGACCTATGATCGCGACGTGCTGTATACGATCAACATTTCGAATGGTCCGGTGAAGACCAAGCCGAATTTTGCGATCAAGTACCGCTTTGGCGTCGACCGTTCGGGGGGCACGCCGCGCTATGGCGTGCAGGTCAGCGGTGCGCCGGGCAGTGGCACGATCACCGGCCCGGTGGAAACCCGGTTGGAAAAGGATGGGGTGATCGCCCGCGCCGGGCTGTTCGACGATCCGTTCCTGTTCGATCTGCAGGGCTTTCGCGCATCACGGAGCAGTGGCACGCTGCAGATCAGCAACCAGCGCGATTTCTTTGCCGGCACAAACCTGACGGTGTTCATCATCGAAATCCCGCGGGATCGCATCGAAAATGGCGACAATCCGATCGGTATCTGGGCGACCAGTGCGCGTTTCGGGGGGAATCTGTGATGGCGGCGCGGCAACTGCTGCTCGCTGGGGCCGCCGCGCTGGTGCTGACGGCGTGCAACAATTCGGGAAAAAGCGCAGCGCCGGGCAGCACCGGCACGGCGACGCCTGCGCCGACGCCGACCCCGACGCCCCCCCCGACCCCAACGCCGACCGCGATTTCTTATTATGTGCTGCCCTGCCTGTACCAGACGGTGCCCGGGACCGGCGGCATTGCCGTGTCCGGGCTGGTGCTGCCCGACACGCTGACGATCAACCTGGCAGCGCCATCGGGCTTTCCCAATGGCCGGCGGCTCGAGGATCAGGTCATCGACCTGACGCTGGCAGTGCTGTTCCTCGATCTCACCAAGACGGGCGTGCGAACACTGGCCGATATTCCGCTCGATCCCGGCCGCAACGACCAGCCATTTCGCAGCGAATTCCCCTATTTCGCCCCACCCAACAGCGTGCCGGAACCGCAGAGCCAGGGCGGCAGCGCCTTTGATTTCCGCACCGATCCCGATACGGCCTATACCCGCGTCGATCGCATGGGCATGCCGGCAGTGGCGACCGCGCTGATTCCGTCGTCGCGCAAGGTCGCATTCAACGATGCCGACCCTGCCGATGACGCGCGCGGCGACTATGTCGCCGATATCGTGGATGATCTGGAGGTGCTGACCAACGCGCTGGCCGATGATTTCATCGCGCGCGGGCTGCCGATATGCGCGCGCCGGAAATAGCGATTACGGCAAAAACGCCTGTGTGGTGGCGGTTGCTGGCGCTGCTGGTGGTCGCCGGCGTGGTGGTGTTCGCCATCGATCGCTGGCGCGCGCCTGCCGCACCCGCGCCGCCAGTGGCCGGCCAGCACGCCTATGGCCCGCGCAGCTATGCCGAGGCGCTGGCGGCGACCAGCGCTGCGGTGGCGCTGGGCCGCGATCGCGTCGCGCGCGGGCCGCACGAATGGCTGAACCAGGAGGTGCTGGCGCGGGCGCTGCTGCGGCGCGCGCGGCTGACCGGGTCGTTCGACGACCTGGCGGGCGCCGATGCCGCGGTCACGCAGGGGCTGGCCGATGCGCCGCCGGGCGCCGGACCGGTGCTCACAGGCGCGATCGCCGCGCTGGCCGTGCACCGGCTGGCGCCGGTCGAGGGCCTGTTGCGCCGGTTCGATGCCGCCGCCGTGCCCAATGATGCCGGCGATCGCGCCGAGGCGGCGGCGCTCTATGGCGATCTGGCATTCTATTCGGGGCGTTATGCCGATGCCGCCACGGCCTATGCCCGCGGCGCGCGGCTGGAAAATGGCGGCAGCGCCGCGGTGCGCCAGGCGATGCTGGCGCAGGCGCGCGGTGATCTGGCGGCGACGGACACCGCGCTGCGCCGGGCGATCGGCCCGGCACCGGGGCGGCAGGGTCATGCCACCCTGCTGTTGCAGCGCGGCGGCGTGGCGCTGGCGGCAGGACGCTGGGCCGATGCGACGGCGTTGT
>JBBQKM010000202.1:0-5689 GCA_038326915.1 Sphingomonadales bacterium | reverse complement strand
ATTGGCAGACATAGCGGGTGGCGGCGCGGGCCATGGGGCGCTTTCGATGCGAACGGATGGGGAACGTTACCCCGTCAATCCTTGCCCGGCAACAGCAATTGCCCGCCCTTGTGCCGCACCGCCGCGCTGATCGCGCCGGCCATGAACGACAGCATGCCGGGCAGGACAAAGCTGGCGCGGACGACCGCATCCTCGATATCGATCGTCACCGTAAGCCGCTGGCCCATCGCCACCAGGTCGATGACCAGCTGGTCCGGTGTCGGCCAGCGCGTCGCCAGCTCGGCGATGCCCCCGGGGATATGGCGTCCCAGATCGCCGACATTGTCGCGCAGACGGTGGCCGGCGACCTCGCGGCCAAGAGTGTGCGGAATGTCGACGGTGGTGATGGCCATGCCGCCGATATGGGGGTGCCGCGGCCGGCGACAATGGCCGCAACGCGCCGGTATCCGCCGCAACTTCGCCGCGGTTCTGCCGCTATCGGATGTGCAGATCCTCGCCTAACATGGGATCAGGGAAGGGGGCATGATGCGGGAAAAGGAATTGCGCCTCGCCCTCGTCTGCTATGGCGGCGTCAGCCTCGCCGTCTACATGCACGGCATCACCAAGGAAGTCTGGAAGCTGGCGCGCGCCTCGATGCGGCGGCAATCCGATGCAGCCGCCAGCCTGCCGCCGGCCGATGATTCGGAAAGCGTCTATCTGGCGCTGCTTGAGGAACTTGGCCCCCAGCTCGACCTGCGCATCCTCGTCGATATCGTCGCCGGTGCCTCGGCGGGCGGCATCAACGGCATCCTGCTCGCCCAGGCGATCTCGCAGGGGTCGGACATGGAACCGCTGCGCGACTTGTGGCTGGCCGGCGCCGACAGCGACAAATTGCTCGAACCCGAAGGCGCCTCGACACGCTTTTCGAAATGGTGGGCGTCGCCTTTGGTCTGGTGGGCGCGCAACAAGGGGCTTGTCATGGATGACATGCAGGAGCCCGGCGCGCGCGCCGAAGTGTCGGGGAAACTGTCGCGGCTGATGCGATCACGCTGGTTCAAGCCGCCGTTTTCGGGCGAGATCTTCACCGCCATGCTTCACGATGCGCTGGTCGCGATGGCCGCCGGCACGCGGACACCGGCGCTTATCCCGCCGCTGCAACCGCTCGATCTGTTCGTCACCGTCACCGATTATCACGGCGCGCCCGAAAAACTGCGCCTGCATTCGCCGCCGGTGATCGTCGAGAATGAACACCGGCTGGTCATCGGCTTCAGCGACGATGGCCCCTGCGCCGATGGCAGCCGGCATTTGGCCGAAGTGCCGGAACTGGTGTTTGCGGCGCGCGCTACCGCATCGTTTCCTGGCGCTTTTCCGCCGGCGCGGGTGGGCGAGGTCGATCGCGTCGTCGCGGCGCGAGGCACCGGCTGGCCGGGACGGGCAGCGTTCCTGGCGCGGATTTTCCCTGGCCGCACGTCACCCGATACCGCCACGCTGATCGACGGCGCCGTGCTCAACAACCGGCCGTTCGGCCCGGCGATCGAGGCACTGGCGCGGCGCCCGGCGCACCGCGAGGTCGATCGCCGCTTTGTCTATGTCGACCCCAAACCCGGCATGCACAGCGACCAGCCAGCGGATTCACCGGTGCTGCCGGGGTTTTTCGCCACCGTGCTGCGCAGCCTTGCCGATATTCCGCGGCAGCAGCCGATCAACGACAATCTTGCCGCCATGGATGCGCTGTCGGCGCGGGTGCGGCGGCTGCGCTATGTCGTCGATGGCATGACGCCCGAGGTCGATGCCGCGATCGAACGCGCTGTCGGCCTGCGCGTCTTCATGTTCAAGCCGACGCGCGAACGGCTCGCCGAATGGCGGTCGCGCGCCCAAAGCCAGGCGGCGCGCGAGGCTGGCTATGCCTATGCCGGCTATGGCCAGTTAAAGATGGCGCAGATCGTTGAAGCCCAGGCCGGGCGGCTCGCCGCGCTGGGCGGGCAACCGCTCGACGCGGTGCGCGGGGTCGTCTGGCGCAATGTGCGGACGCGCGGGCTCGACATGCCGGCGCAGGCGCTGGCGCGGGGCGGGGCGGCATCGGACTATGTCGGTTTCCTGCGGAATTTCGATCTCGAATTCCGGGTGCGGCGGCTGCGGTTCCTGATCCGCCGGGTCAATGCACTGGCCGGCACCAGCATCGACGATGCCACCCGCCATGCGCTCGAAGCCGTGAAGACCGGGCTTTATGCCATTCTCAGCCCGCACCTGCAGCGGCGCCAATCGACCTATTTCGGCGCGGGCGTGCGCGAGGCCGCGGCCGCGGTGCTCGTCGATCCGGGTGCGGCGCTCGATGCGCTGGCCGGTGCGCTCGACCTGAAAACGCTCGATGGTGACAGCGATGCGGCGCTGGTCGAGCTGTTTGCCGGGGCCTGGCCGCGGGCGCTGCGGCGGCTGTTGCTCAGCGCCTATCTCGGCTTTCCGTTCTTCGACATCGCCATGCTGCCGCTGCTGCAGGGCGATGGCATCGACGAATTCGACGAGATCAAGGTCGATCGCCTGTCACCCGAGGATGCACTGGCGCTGCGCGCGGTCGGCGGCGGCGCGTTGAAGGGATCGCAGTTCAACGCCTTTGGCGCCTTCTTCAGCCGCACCTATCGCGAGCACGACTATCTGTGGGGCCGGCTGCACGGCGCCGAGCGGATGATCGACATCGTCTGTTCGGCGCTGCCCGATGCGGCCATGCTGCCGCCGGCGCGGCTGGCGGTGCTGAAACGCCGCGCCTTTGCCGCGATCGTCGCGGCCGAGCGGCCGTACCTGACCAGTGTCGAACCATTGCTCGACGACATCGCGCGCGCGATACTCGACGATTGACAGCAGAACGGCCGCGGCGGGTGTTCCGCCGCGGCCGTTATTGCGTTTCGTGTCGGTTCAGGCCGCGACGCTGCGGCGGCGACGCATCGTGGCCCCGACAAGGCCGAAGCCGGCGATCAGCATCGCCCAGCTCTGCGGTTCCGGCACCGCGCCGATGCCGACGGTGAAGCCGTGCCAGTTTTCGGAGGTGTCGGTGAAGCTGAGCGACGTGAAGGTGCCGGCGAACTTGAGCACGCCATGGACTTCACCATTGCCGAAGAAGGCATCGCTCGGGCCGTTGACGTCGAAGGTGCCGCTGCCCCAAAAGCCGGTACCCTGGCTGACCACGGTGAACGGCGCGCTGAACGCGGCGGTGACGCCGTTCCAGCTGGTGAAGGCGAGATAGACGTCGGTCACCGGCGCAGCGAAGGTGATGGTCTTGAGGCCGCCATCGTTGAGCGAAATCAGGTCAGTGCCGACCGGCCGGTTGACGACACCCTGGGTGTAGCCAAGGTCGACCCAATAATCGGTGCCGGCATTGGCGAGCTGGCTGAAATTGATGCTGCCCGAATAGGTTAGGCCCACGCCGCCAACGGTACCGGTGACGGTCGTCGCGTTCGGCTGTGCTGTCAGATTGGCCCATGTCACGGTCACGGCCTGGGCGCTGGAGGCGGCTGCGAGCAACAGGCCTGCGACCACGATCTTGGACAACGTCATTTTATACAAACCCCTGAAAACCCCGTTTCAGCTATGTCTATGCAAGACCTGGGCCAGACGGCCAACGCCATGGAATCGCTATCCCCGGCGACCGTCAGGGTTTGCAAAGTGTAAACTATACCGACAGTTTTGCCGTGGCGCCGCCGCGCTGCCGGCGCAGGAAATGCACGATGATCGCCATGCCGCCAACCGTCGGCAGCGCCCAGATCGCGGGGTTAAAGGCATGCGCCGGAAACATTTCGACCAGCCCGACCGACAGGAATGCGGTGTAGGCGGCGATGCCCGTCGCCACCATCGCCTTCAGATGTTCGGCGATGTAGTCACCGCGCGCCGGATCGGGGCGGAACATGTACCAGAGATAGGTCAGCGTCGTGCCGAACCCGATGATCGACACGCCGATCATCAGCGGCTGGCGCAGCAGGACGCCGTGAACCGCACAATTCACTGCGGCTACGAGCACGAGCACCTGCAGCGCCACCATCGTCCAGTGGCGGTTGGCGGCATGGTCGCGCTTGTTGGCGACCATTTTCAGGCCATAGCGCGTCATGCTCATGGTCAGCAGGCCGAGATAGAGCATCATCCAGCCGAACAGCCCGCGATACAGCGCCTCGTCGGTCAGCCCCGGGTGCATCGCCAACGGCCAGCGCAGCGACAGCAGCCCCATGCCAAGCGCCATGACGCTGGCGGCATAGATGGCGGTGGTGAACACCGCGCCCCAGCGGCGGTGCGCGGGGCCGCCCTTGCGCGTTGCCACAGACCCCCAGAAACTGGTCAGCGCGACGATGCCGGCGCCGACATGGACGGCAAGCACCAGGGTGAACAACCAGGGCATTGAAGCAACCCGCGCAGCAATTGACGAATTATGACACTGTGCCAGCGCCGGCCCGGCCGCAAGCCCCGAAGGAAATCTTGATGAATCGCGCCATCAACGCCGGGCTGCTGTATTTCATTGCCGTTTTCGCCATCGGCTTTGCGCTGGGCACGCTTCGAGTTCTGGTGGTCATCCCGCGCATCGGGGAACTTCCGGCGGTGCTTCTCGAACTGCCGGTGATGCTGGCGCTGGCCTGGCCGATCTGCGGCGCGTTGATCCGGCGCTGTGCCGTGCCGTCGTGCGTGGCGCCACGCCTGGCGATGGGCGCCGTGGCATTTGCCGTGCTGATGATGGCCGAACTGGCGATGGCGGTGTGGCTGTTCGGCCGCACGCCGCAGCAGCATTGGGCCAGCTATCGCGGCGTTGCCGAACAGCTCGGGCTCGCCGGGCAACTGGTGTTTGCGCTGTTTCCGGTGCTGCGCCGGCGTCACTGATAGGTCTTGTTGCCTTGCAACATTGCTGGCCTCGTGCTAGCCGCCGCCGCGTCAGATGGGCCACAAGCCCCCGATGCTCTATCGCCGCAACCTCTTGTCGCTGGACCCTGTCCGTTGGAACCAACTTCTGCAATCGCCGCGGCCAATGTGGCCCTGGGCCTGTCGGGGCGTTATGCCACCGCGCTGTTCGATCTGGCCATCGATGGCAAGGCGCTCGAAACCGTGTCGGCGAGTCTTGCCACCCTGAAGGACGCACTGGCGCAGTCGGATGACCTGCGCACGCTGGCAACGAGCCCGATGGTCAACCGCAAGGCCGCCGCGGCCGGCATCGCCGGGGTTGCCGGCACGCTGGGTCTCGACCAGCTGACGACGTCGTTCCTCGGCGTGCTGGCGCATAACCGCCGGCTGGCATCGCTGCCGCACATCATCCGCGATTTCCAGGCGCTGGCTGCCGCGCGCCGTGGCGAAATCACCGCGCGCGTCACCGCCGCGCACCCGCTGACCGCCACGCAGCAAAAAGCGCTGTCGGCAAAGCTCAAGGCCGGGATGGGGCGCGACGTCGCGCTCGACATCACGGTCGACCCCGCCATCCTTGGCGGTCTTGTCGTCCGCGTCGGTTCGCGGATGATCGATTCCTCGTTGAAGACCCGGCTCGATTCGCTCGGCCAGGCACTGAAGGGTTCAAACTAAGATGGATATCAACGCCGCCGAAATCTCGCGGGTCATCAAGGACCAGATCGCCAATTTCGGCAACGACGCCGAAGTTTCCGAAGTCGGCCAGGTGCTGTCGGTCGGCGACGGCATCGCCCGCGTCCACGGCCTCGACAATGTCCAGGCCGGCGAGATGGTCGAATTC
>JBBQKM010000201.1:0-5697 GCA_038326915.1 Sphingomonadales bacterium | reverse complement strand
AATGCGTGTCGAGCGCTTCGGCCGACCGCACGTTGATGGAGGCAAAGGTCCGCAGGCCCTTGCGGACGAGGTGGGTGTGCACGCCGGCAGTGGCGAGGATCATGCTGATCCCGGCGCGCGTCGCGGACTGGTTCTCGTCGGTCAGGAACAGCTGGCTCTTGCCCGATCGCACCGCGGTTTCGGCCTCGGCGCGCACCCGGGCGATGGCGGCGCGCAACGCCTCCGGCCCGCCGGCGATGTCAAAGCTGCAGTCGATGACGGCGGCCTGCTTGCCGAAATGGCTTTTGAGCACGTTCCAGCCGTTGTTGGTCATCACCGGCGTGTCGATGACCATGACGCCTTCCTGCCGGGCGCCATCGTCGAGGATGTTGCCCAGGTTGGAAAACCGCGTCTTCAGGCTCATCACCCGGGTTTCGCGCAGGCTGTCGATCGGCGGGTTGGTGACCTGGCTGAAGTTCTGGCGGAAAAAGTGCGACAGGTTGCGCGGATTGTCCGAAATGACGGCGAGCGGCGCGTCGTCGCCCATGCTGCCGATGGCTTCCTTGGCATCTTCGACCATCGGCGCGAGGAGCAGCTCCATGTCCTCCATGCTCTGCCCTGCAGCGACCTGGCGCCGGCGCAGTTCGTCGCGGGCATAGCTTGCGCCGGGCTGGGCGCCGTCATGGCCCTTCATCGAGGCAAAAGTGGTGAAGCCGGCGACCTTGGCGGCATAGTCGCTGGCGCCGGCGATGCGATCCTTGATCTCGCGGTCGGTGTAGAATTTCGGCGCGAACCCGGCTTCGCCGTCCATGTCGACGGCGATCATCTCGCCGGGGCCGAGCGCGCCCTTCATTACCATGTCGGCTTCTGGGATCACGACCATGCCGGCTTCCGACCCGGTGACCAGCAGGTTGTCGCGGGTCAGGCAGTAACGCATCGGCCGCAGCGCGTTGCGGTCGAGCCCGGCGACCACCCAGCGGCCATCGGTCATGGCGAGCGCCGCCGGGCCGTCCCAAGCCTCCATGACGCTAGCAAAAAAGGCGTACATGGCGCGATGCGAATCGGGCAGGCTGTCGTCCTTCGACCAGGCTTCGGGTACCAGCATCAGCTTGGCGGTCGGCGCGTCGCGGCCCGAGCGTACAAAGGCTTCGAACACCGCGTCGAGCGCGGCGGTATCCGACGCACCGGCCGGGATCAGCGGCTTGATATCTTCCGAATGTTCGCCGAATGCCGCGGCCGCCATCTTGATCTCATGGCTTTTCATCCAGTTGGTGTTGCCGCGCACCGTGTTGATCTCGCCGTTGTGGGCTAGGCAGCGGAACGGCTGGGCCAGCCACCATTGCGGGAAGGTGTTGGTGCTGTAGCGCTGGTGATAGATGGCAAAGCGCGAAACGAAGCGTTCGTCCATCAAGTCGGGATAAAACACCGACAGTTCCTCGGCGAGGAACAGCCCCTTGTAGATGATCGAACGGGCGCTGAGCGAGCAGATGTAAAAGCCCTGGATCTGCGCCTCGATGACCTTCTTCTCGATCCGGCGGCGGATCAGATACAGGTCCTTTTCGAACGCTTCCATCGCAGCGCGGTCGCCGCCGGGAAGCGGCCCGGCGATCATGATCTGTTCGATCTCCGGGCGCGATTCCATCGCTTTGCGACCGATGACGCTGATGTCCACCGGCACCTGGCGCCAGCCATAAACCTTGTAACCGAAACCGATGATTTCGGATTCGACGATGGTGCGGCAGGTTTCCTGCGCGGCAAGGTCGGTGCGCGGCAGGAACACCTGGCCGACGGCGAGCAGATTGGGCTTGGGCCGGTGGCCGGCGCGGCCGATATGTTCGTGAAAGAAATCGAGCGGTAGCTCGACATGGATGCCGGCGCCGTCACCCGTCTTGCCGTCGGCATCGACAGCGCCGCGATGCCAGACCGCCTTCAGCGCCTCGATGCCGGCAATGACAACGCGCCGCGACGGCTTGCCATCGGTGGCAGCGATCACACCGACGCCGCAGGCATCGGATTCCATGTCCGGGCGATACATGCCGTCATCGGCGATGCGCGCGCGCTCGGCTGCAGAGGCGGTGAATTCGGCGGTGCGTTCGGCAGTGTGTTCGGTCATGGCGGCAGCCTTCTGGCGGGTGGGCCTATTTCTTGGGCGGGGGCGCGGCGACGGAAAGCGTTTTCAGTGGTGCCAATGCAGTGTTGAGCCGGCCGGCATTGGCCTGCATCGCCGCCTGCAGCTTGGCGCCCATGATCTGGTTGCCGGCCTCGCCGATCTCGGCACGGACCCGGCCATCCTTGGCAAGAAAGGCCTGGCCGAGCGGCGTGCGATAGAAGTTCGACAGGCCTTGCAGCTCCGCCGTCGAATAGTTGCTGGCATAGGAGCGGACGGCGGCGTTGAGCACTGCGGGGGCGTTGTCCCGCATGACCTTTTCAGCAATTTCGGCCTGAATGGCGCCGGCCTTTTGCAGGACGGGATCGACCTTTGCCTTGTTGGCCTGATAGGCTTGCATGAACCCCGGCTGCTGCGCCAGCATCGCGCGCATGGCAACGCCCGATCGCATCGTCTGGACGTTCTGCGCCAGCATCTTCTGCAGCTGCGGGCCGAGCTGCAACTGGTCGACGAGCGCCCGCGCCGCCGCCGTGCGCGCCGGATCGACGGCGGCGGGCGCCGGGGTGCCAGCGGCGACGACAAGCGCGGTCAGAAGCGAGAGCATGGACGTTTCTCCAAAAATGTCAGGCGGCGCGTGCGTTTTCGGTGACGCGGGCGCGCAGATACTGGTGCATCTGCGCCGCCACGTCGCGGCCGTCGCGCACCGCCCAGACGACGAGCGAGGCACCGCGCACGATATCACCGGCCGCGAATACGCCGGGCAGCGACGTCATCATCGTCTTGTGGTCGCAGCGCAGCGTTCCCCAGCGCGTCACCGACAGGTCGGGGGCACCGAACAGGCGCGGCAAATCTTCCGCGTCGAACCCGAGCGCCTTTATGACGAGGTCGGCAGGCAGCACGAAATCACCGCCGGGTTCGGCCTCGGGCGCACGCCGGCCGTCGGCGCCGGCCTGGCCCAGCCGCATGCGCGTCGCGCTGACGCTATGCGCGGCGATGGCGGCGGGGGCGGCGAGCCAGATGAACTCGACGCCTTCTTCCTCGGCGTTGTTCACCTCGCGTAACGACCCCGGCATGTTGGCGCGGTCACGGCGATACAGGCATTTGACGCTGGCCGCGCCCTGGCGAACCGCGGTGCGTACGCAATCCATCGCAGTATCGCCGCCGCCGATGACCACGACATGCTTGCCGGCGGCATCGAAGCCGGCGGGCAACGCGTCGCCGAAGCCCGAACGATTGGAGGCGGTGAGGTAATCCAGCGCCTCGACAACGCCATCGGCATCCGCGCCCGGCACCGCGACGCCGCGCGGCTTGTAGACGCCGGTGGCGACCAGGATCGCGTCGTGGCGCGCGCGCAATTCAGCCAAGGTCGCATCGCGGCCGACCTCGAAATCATGGTGGAAATGCACGCCGGCATCGCGCAGCCGGTCGACGCGCCGCATGACGACAGGTTTTTCCAGCTTGAAGCCCGGAATGCCATAGGTCAGCAGGCCGCCGGCGCGATCGTAGCGGTCGTAGACATGGACGTCATAGCCCTTCACGCGCAACAGCTCCGCGGTTGTCAGCCCGGCCGGCCCGGCGCCGATGATGCCGACCGACTGTGACGAGCGGTCGGCAACGATGCGCAGCGGCTTGACCCAGCCGTTTTCCCAGGCGGTGTCGGTGATGAATTTCTCGACCGAGCCGATGGTGACGCTGCCGAAATCCTTTTCGATGACGCAATTGCCTTCGCACAAGCGGTCTTGGGGGCAGATGCGGCCGCAGATTTCGGGCATCGTGCTGGTGGCGGCGGACAGCTCGTAGGCTTCCTCCAGCCGGCCTTCGGCGGTCAGCTTCAGCCAGTCGGGGATGTTGTTGTGCAGCGGGCAATGGACCTGGCAGAACGGCACGCCGCACTGTGAACAGCGCGATGCCTGCTCCTCGGCCTTGGCAACGATATAGGGCCGCGCGATCTCGAGGAAATCATGCGCGCGCTGCTCGGCTGCCCGCTTGGCCGGATAGGCCTGCGGCTGGTCGGTGAACTTCAGCATCCTGGTGTCGGCCATGGTCGCCCGCCCCTTTCACAAGGTGCGTTACCGGTTCACCACAGGCGAGTCACGCAAAAAATGGCTAATAGGACAGTATAGGTTCCCTATTTATTCGATTGATCGCTGCGCAGTTCCGTTTTGTTCTGGAAAATATGTCCGATGCGGCTCTATCTTGCCAGCAGCCATACCATCGCCGCCGATCCGACGATAATCCGGTACCAGGCGAAAGGTGCAAAGCCGAAGCGACTGACGATGGCAACGAAGCCCTTTACCACGGCGAGCGCGACGATGAACGAGATGCCGAAACCGATGCCGATCGCCGACAACTGGCTGGTATCGAGCGTATCGCGGTTTTTCCAAAGCAGCAGCAGCGTTGCGCCGGAAATCGTCGGCACGGCGAGGAAAAAGCTGAACTCCGCCGCGGTCTTGCGGTCGATCTTGAGCAGCATCGCCGCCATGATGGTGGCGCCCGATCGCGATACGCCAGGGACCATGGCGAGGCACTGGCCGACGCCAACGAGCAGCGCCGATCGTGCCGGCATGGTTTCGACACTGAACACCTTGGGCACGCCTTCGTTGCGCTCGATGATCAGGATCGCGATGCCGCCGATGACCAGCGCCACCGCCACCGTCATCGGGCTGAGCAACATGGCCTCGAATGCCTTGATGAACAGCACGCCGGCGATGCCGGCCGGCACAAAGCCAAGGACGATGTTGCGCATAAACGCCCATGCCCCCGGCGCCCGGCCGAATAGCCCGATGCCGACATCGACGAATCGCCGGAAATAGGCGACCACCACCGCCAGGATGGCACCCGACTGGATGGCGATTTCGAACGTCGCATTCTCGGTGCCGTGAAACCCGAGCAGCTCGCCGGCGAGAATCAGATGCCCGGTCGATGATACCGGCAGGAATTCGGTCAGGCCCTCAACGATTCCCAGGATGATGATGTCGGTGAGCGAATGATCCATGGGGTCTCCGTCGCCAGCAATCCGCCGGGCGGCGGCAGCGATAGCCGCTGGTTTCCGATCTGGCCAGCTAGTGCCCCGCGAGGCCCGCCGCGTGCCCCTTGTTGAAGCGGCCGCCGCTGCGGTAGCGCTCGAGCATTGCCGGTACAAAGGCTTCCAGCGGCGTGGGCGTGACCCCGAGGTCGATCAGGCCGGGCATGGTGGCACCGACGATATTGTCCTTTTTCAACATCGCCAGCTGGTCCGATGTCATCGGCATGAACGGCAGCAGGTCGCCCATCTTGCCCATCAACGCGGCAATGCCATCGGGCACGTCCACCAGCATGCGCCCCAGCCGGGTTTCGGCGTTGATCATCATCAGTATCTCACGAAAGCTCAGCACCTGCGGCCCGCCGAGTTCATAGGTCTGGCCGGCCGCCGCGGGCAGGCCGAGCGCCGCCAGCACCGCGGCGGCGACATCGAGGACATAGACCGGCTGGAAACGACTGGCGCCACTGATGACCGGCAGGATCGGCGACAGCCGCGCCATGGCGGCAAAGCGGTTGAGAAACTGGTCCTCGGGGCCGACAACAAGGCTGGGCCGCAGGATCGTCGCGGTCGGGATCGCGGCGAGCACGGC
>JBBQKM010000200.1:0-5707 GCA_038326915.1 Sphingomonadales bacterium | reverse complement strand
GGCGCCTTTGCAGCGATCGGCCAGGATGCCGGCGACAAGGCCGTCGTGCTGGTCTGCGCCGGCCGCACCTTCATTGCCGGCGCCGATATCTCCGAATTCGGCAAGCCGCCGCGCGGCGCCTCGCTGCATGCCGTCCAGGACGCCATGGAGGGCGCGCCGGTGCCGGTGATCGCCGCCATCCACGGCACCGCGCTCGGCGGCGGGCTCGAAGTCGCGCTGTGCGCCCATTACCGCGTCAGCGATGCCAAGGCGAAGTTCGGGCTGCCGGAGGTCAAGCTCGGCCTGCTGCCCGGCGCCGGCGGCACCCAGCGGCTGCCGCGCATCGTCGGCGCGAAAAAAGCCGTCGAGATGACGACGAGCGGTGCCCAGATGAATGCCAAAGATGCGCTCGCCGCCGGGCTGGTCGATGACATCGTCGACGGCGACCTGACCGCCGGTGCGATTGCCTTTGCGCGCAAGGTTGCAGCCGAGGGCCGACCGCTCAAAAAGGTCCGCGACGACAACAGCAAGCTTGGCGGCGACGCCGCATCGCTGGCGCCGATGTTTGCCGAATTCCGCGAGGCCAATGCCCGCGCCTTCAAGGGCTTCGAGGCCCCCGAAGCCAATATCAAGTGCATCGAGGCCGCCGTCGCCCTGCCCTTCGAAGACGGCATGCGCGTCGAGCGCAGCGAATTCATGAAGCTGATGGGCGGGCTCCAATCCGCAGCCCAGCGCCATGTCTTCTTCGCCGAACGCCAGGCGGCCAAGATCGACGGGCTCGACCCCAAGGCCGAGCTGCTGCCGGTCAAGTCGGTGGGCATCATCGGCGCCGGCACGATGGGTGGCGGCATAGCCATGAACTTCCTGTCGGTCGGCATCCCGGTCACCATTGTCGAGACGAAGCAGGACGCGCTCGATCGCGGCGTCGCCGTTATTCGCCGCAACTATGAAAACAGCGCCAAAAAGGGCCGCTTCAGCATGGAGGAGGTCGAAGCCCGCATGGGCCGGCTCACCCCGACGCTGGCGCTGGAAGACCTTGGGCAAGCCGACCTGATCATCGAGGCGGTGTTCGAGAACATGGACATCAAGAAGCAGATCTTTGGCCGGCTCGATGCCATCGCCAAGCCCGGTGCGATCCTCGCGTCGAACACCAGCTACCTCAACGTCGATGAAATCGCCGCCAGCACGTCGCGTCCCGAAAGCGTTCTCGGCATGCACTTTTTCTCGCCGGCCAATGTCATGCGGTTGCTCGAGGTCGTGCGCGGCGGGAAAACGGCCCCGCAGGTGCTCGCCACCGCGATGGCGATCGGCAAGCAGATCGGCAAGATCGGCGTCGTGTCGGGCGTCTGCCACGGCTTCATCGGCAATCGCATGCTGGGCAAGCGCCAGGAACAGGCCAACAAGCTGATCCTCGAGGGCGCTCGGCCGTCCGACGTCGATCGCGTGCTGACCGAATTCGGCTTCCCGATGGGGCCGTTCCAGATGGCCGATCTCGCCGGGCTCGACATCGGCTGGTCGGCGGACACGTCCAACGGCGAAACGGTGCGCGATCGCCTGTGCGAGGCCGGGTTGCGCGGCCAGAAGAATAGCCACGGCTTTTACGACTATGACGAGAACCGCAATCGCACCC
This sequence comes from Sphingomonadales bacterium, assembly GCA_038326915.1. Lineage (GTDB taxonomy): Bacteria > Pseudomonadota > Alphaproteobacteria > Sphingomonadales > Sphingomonadaceae > Sandarakinorhabdus. The sequence continues at coordinate 4,098 of JBBQKM010000200.1, read as the reverse complement.
CCTCCCCGGTCGCCGAGAAGATCATCGACGATTATGCCGCCGAAAAAGGCATCAACCGCCGCACCATCGACGATCAGGAAATTCTCGAACGCTGCCTCTACCCAATGGTCAACGAGGGTGCGAAAATCCTCGACGAGCGCATGGCGCAGCGCGCCAGCGACATCGATATCGTCTGGATCAACGGCTATGGCTGGCCGGTCTATCGCGGCGGTCCGATGTTCTGGGCCGAGCATGATGCCGGTCGTGACAAGATCGCCGCAGCGCTGGAACGCATGGGCATGGATGTGTCGCCAAAGCTGAAGGCGGGCTGGTAAGGTGCGTATCCTTTCGATCGCAGCGCTGCTCGCCGCGCCGGTTGCCGCCGCCGACTATGTCGCGCCGGAGTATGCGCAGGATGCAAACTGGCTGTGCCGCCCCGGCCGGTCGGATGCCTGTGCGGTCGATCTCGGCACCACTAGCGTCGCCGCCAACGGCAAGACGACGCTGGTGACGGCACCGGCGCCGGCACGCACGCCGGCGATCGATTGCTTCTATGTCTATCCGACCGTCTCCACCGATCGCACCGGCAACAGCGACATGGTCGCCGATCCGGCCGAAACCAATGTGGCGCGCGTGCAGTTCGCCACCTTTCGCAACGTCTGCCGGCCGTTTTCGCCACTGTACCGCCAAGTAACGCTTAAGGCGCAAAGCGATATCATTAACCGACAGCCCAGCGACGCCGACCGCAAGATGGTGTATACACACCTCCACGCCGCCAGTGAACACTATCTGGCGCGCGACAACCAGGGTCGCGGCGTCATCCTGATCGGCCACAGCCAGGGCAGCGGCGTCCTCAAGGCGCTGCTCGCCAACGCCATCGAGGGCAAGGCCGCGGCGAAACAGCTGATTGCCGCCTATATCCCCGGTCACAATGTGCTGGTTCCCGCTGGCAGGGATGTCGGCGGCGACCTGAAATCGACGCCGCTGTGTCGCAGTGACAGCCAGACCGGCTGCGTCCTCGCCTGGGTCAGTTTCCGTGACACTGTCATTCCGCCGGCCAACAGCCGCTTTGGCCGCACCGATGCACCGGGGATGCGTGTCGCCTGCACCAACCCGGCCGCTCTCGCCGGTGGCCGCGCGGCGGCGCACCCGCTGCTGCCCGCCGGCCCTGCCATAGTCGACAACACGACACCGCCGCGGCCATGGGCCAAGGGCGCGACCATCGCCACGCCCTTCGTAGCGCTGCCCGGCCTGACCAGCGCCGAATGCAAGGCGGTCGATGGCGCCGACATCCTCGCCATCAGCACCGATGCCGATCCGGCCGACCCGCGCATCGATGACATCGGCGGCGATGTCGTCGTCGCCGGGCAGGTGTTCGCCGACTGGGGGTTGCACCTCGTTGATGTCAACATCGTCCAGGGCGACATGCTGGCGCTCGCCGAAAAACAGGGCAAGGCCTGGCTGGCCAAGCAAAGCCCTGCGGCAAACGCGCCGTAACCTTTTCGCGGCGGCCAGCGTATAACAGCGCATGACCAACCGCCGCACGCTGATTGTCGCCGGGCTCGGGGGCCTCGCCACCCTGCCCTTCCTCCGCAACTTTGTCGAAACACCGGCGATCGCCGCGGGCACGACGAAGTTCGAATATGCCCTGACCGATGCCCAGTGGCGGGCAAAGCTGCCCAGCCTTGCATATGACGTGCTGCGCCACGAAGCGACCGAGCGGCCGTTCACCTCGCCGCTCAACGACGAGCATCGCGCCGGCACCTTCGCGTGCAAGGGCTGCGCGCTGCCCTTGTTCGCATCGAACACCAAGTTTGATAGCGGTACCGGCTGGCCAAGTTTTTATGCGCCGTTGAAGAACGCCATCGGCACCAACGTCGACAAGTCGATTCCGTTCATGGTCCGCACCGAAGTGCATTGTCGGCGCTGCGGCGGCCACCTGGGCAATGTCTTCGACGACGGGCCAAAACCGACCGGGCTGCGCTATTGCATGAACGGCGCTGCGCTGACTTTTTCCCCTGCCAAGGCCTGACCCAGCATGAAGATGATCTCCACCCTTGCCGCGGCGCTGTTGCTGGGCACTGCCGGCTGCTCGCTCGCCGCTGAAAAGATGCTCGTTGCGCCGGCGGCGAACGTCGATGCGCCGCTGGCCGCCGGGCCGCTGCGCACCGCGGTGTTCGCCGGCGGTTGCTTCTGGGGTGTCGAAGCCGTGTTCGAACATGTGAAGGGTGTCGCTTCGGTGCGTTCGGGTTACGCCGGTGGCGCTGCAAAAACGGCCATCTACGACGTGGTCGGTTCGGGACAGACCGGCCATGCCGAGGCTGTCGAGATCCGTTATGATCCGTCAAAGGTCAGCTATGGCACGCTGCTGCGCGTGTTTTTCTCGGTTGCGCACAATCCGACCCAACTGAACCGCCAGGGCCCGGACAGCGGCACGCAATATCGCTCGACGATCTTTCCCCAGGATGCCGATCAGGCCCGGCTGGCCAAGACCTATATCGGCCAGTTGAATGCCGCCAAGACCTGGGGCGGGCCGGTCGTCACCACGATCGAGATGGCCAAGCCCTTTTATCCGGCGGAAACCTACCACCAGAATTTCCTGAAGCTGAACCCGAATTATCCCTATATCGTCATCAACGATGCGCCCAAGGTGGCGGCCTTGAAGCAGCTGTTTCCGGGTGTCTGGAGCGAAAAGGCAGCAGGCTGAAGTCGGCGCCGCTATCGTCCGACCAGCGGCCGATCGACCAGCACGGCGAGCAACAGCGCCGGACCGCCGTGCGCCACCCAGGCGTGGTTGGTGCCGCGCTGGATGACCACCTGCCCCGGCTTGATGCGGGTTTCGGCCCCTTCAAGCACCAGCGAGACGTCGCCCTGCAGCAGGCAGATGACGTCGATCGAGTGGGTTTCGTGCATCGCCGGGTGGCGAGACTGGTCGATGATGTGGCGATCGCCGTCGAAGCCTGCGAACACGTCACGCACGACGGCGTCGAGCTGTGGCTTTGGCACGCCTTCCGGCAGCGGCGCCACGACGAACCAGCGCACCTGGACATTGCCCGGCCGTGGCCCGAGCACCGGCCGGGTGGTGCCGAGGTCGGCGTGATCGCGCGGATCGAGCGGCGCGGAAGTCGAATCCTCCCAGATTTCGAACAGGCCGCCGAGATCGGGGTCGCCGCTGAACGCCGATGGGCCGCCGTCGATGATGACCACCGACTGGCCGCCGGCATCGTCGCCGGCGACGACGCGGCGCATGGCGTCGCGAAAGGCGGTCAAATGCGCTCCTTCACATAACGCCCGGGCGCATCCTCGATCGCCTTGTACTTGCCTTTGCCGGGGATTCGCGGCGCGACCATCTTGCCGGATCGCGGCGCCAGCCAGGCGATCCAGTCGGGCCACCAGCTGCCCTTTGTCTCCTTGGCAGCCGCGACGAAATCGTCAAAGCGTTCGGGCAGCGTGTCGCTGGTCCAATATTGATACTTGTTCTGCGACGGCGGGTTGACGACGCCGGCGATATGGCCCGATCCGGCCAGCACGAACCGCTTTTCACCGGTGAAATTGCTGGTCAGCTTGTAGGCCGATCGCGCCGGGGCGATGTGGTCTTCCTTGCCGCCCTGGATATAACTTGGCGTCGCCACCTTGGTCAGGTCGATCGGCACGCCGAGCACGGTGATGCCGCCGGGTTTGACCAGCAGATTGTCGCGGTAAATGTCTTTCAGATAGCTCATGTGCCATTTGGCCGGCACATTGGTCGCATCGCTGTTCCAGTATAGCAGGTCGAAGGGGAAATAGTCCTTCCCCATCATGTAGTTGTTGACGACATAATTCCAGATGAGGTCGTTCGACCGCAGCATGTTGAAGGTCATCGCCATGTTGCGGCCATCGAGCCAGGGCTTTTCCGCGGTCAGCCGCTCGACAGCTTCCAGCCCGGCGTCGTCGATAAACACCGCGAGCTCGCCGCATTCGCTCATGTCGACCTGGGCCGTGAAAAAGGTCGCGGACGTGACCTTGCCAGCCTCACCCCGCGCCGTCAGCACGGCGAGGGCCGCCGCCAGCGTGGTACCGGCGACGCAATAGCCGATCGTATGGGCGCTTTCCGTCCCACAGATCTCGCGGACGATGTCG